>LFTS01000145.1 GCA_001513435.1 Gammaproteobacteria bacterium DTU040 | reverse complement strand
AGATTCCAGTTGTCTTCACGCAAATCAGCCATGGCAGCCGGCAACGCGGCAGTAATTTTGTCCACCGGCAGCGGCTCGCCAATGACGCCTGTAGAAAACGGCAACACCTGCTCTACCGACACCTGAAAACTGTCCGCCACTGCTTGGCACACCTGCTGCGCTGCCACAAGACCGGGCTGGCCGGTGGCTGCGTTGGCATTGCCCGTATTGGTTACCAGAAAGCGTACTGGCTGGCCCAGACGCTGCTTGCATAGCTGCACAGGTGCGGCACAGAAAGCATTTTGGGTAAACACACCAGCCACTTGTGAGCCTTCGGCGCAACGCATCAGCACCAGATCACGGCGGCCGACTTTTTTAATGCCAGCACTGGCTATGCCTAACTCAAACCCTTTTACTGGATGCATTACCGGCATCGCTCCAAGACCCACCGCCATGATATTTCTCCTATTAAATAAAAAACGCCGCTTTTATCGATAATAAAAACGGCGCTTAGTATGGGCTTACTTTTGCTTTTTTGACAAGCTCACTGCTTAGGCGATTTTACCGCAGCAGTGTTTGTATTTTTTACCCGAACCACAGGTGCACGGCTCGTTACGTCCTACTTTGGTCAGATTACGCACGGGCTCATTACTGCTTGGCGCGTCCCCTTGCGCCTGCTCTTCTTCTGCTGCACCATGGGTGTACTGCATCCGCGAGGCACGTTCTTGTGCTTGCTGGCGTAGGCGTGCTTCCTCTTCCTCAGTGTCTTCCTGACGCACCTGCACAAACGACAAGTAACGAATGGAGTCATGCTTTACGGCATCGAGTAAATCACGGAACAGGTTAAAGGATTCGCGCTTGTATTCTTGTTTAGGGTTTTTCTGTGCATAACCGCGTAAGTGAATACCTTGGCGCAAATGGTCCATGGCTGCCAAGTGGTCTTTCCACAGGTCATCCAATACGCGCAAGATAATATGCTTTTCAAACATACGCAGATTCTCAGCACCCACCAGTTCTTCTTTAGCTTGGTATTGAGCAACAATCTGTTCTTCTATACGCTCGCGCAGGGTTTCTTCATAAAGATTTTGCTCGTTATCAAGCCACTGCTGAACAGGTAACTCGGCTGCAAATTCACGCTTCAATTCCTCTTCCAAGCCTGCAACGTCCCACTGCTCAGGTAACGATTGCGGCGGAATAAACTGGCTAACGGTATTGCTTAACACCTCATGGCGGAACTCAGCAACAATATCACCAACGTCTTCGGATTCCAGCAGGGTATTACGCATGTGATAAATCACTTTACGCTGCTCGTTGGCCACGTCATCGTATTCCAGCAGCTGCTTACGAATATCAAAGTTGCGCTCTTCTACTTTACGCTGGGCTTTTTCAATCGCATTACTCACCATACGGTGCTCAATCGCTTCGCCTTCTTTCATGCCCAAGGCTTTCATAAAGTTTTTCACTCGATCCGAGGCAAAGATACGCATCAGGTTGTCTTCCAGCGACAGATAAAAACGGCTGGAACCCGGGTCACCCTGACGGCCAGCACGTCCACGCAGCTGGTTATCAATTCGACGGGATTCATGACGCTCAGTGGCAATTACATGCAAACCACCGGCATCAATGACCTGTTGGTGACGGGCTTGCCACTCTGCTTTCAGGCGCTGCACTACTTCTTCGCTAGGATCTTGTAAAGCTGCCAGCTCGGATTCCCAGTTACCGCCCAACACAATATCCGTACCACGACCCGCCATGTTAGTAGCGATGGTTACATGGCCTGGACGACCTGCCTGAGCAATTATCTCTGCTTCCGAGTCGTGCTGCTTGGCGTTTAGCACCTTGTGCTCAATCTTAGCCTTCTGCAGCAGCTGCGACATATATTCTGAGCCTTCAACAGAAGCGGTACCCACCAAAACAGGGCGACCCTGCTCTTGGCAGTGCAAAATATCCTTAATAATGGCTTCGTATTTTTCCGGCTGGGTTAAATACACTAAGTCGTTATAATCTTGTCGCGCTACGGGTCTATGGGTTGGAATCACCGTCACATCCAAGCCGTAAATCTGTCTAAACTCAAAGGCTTCAGTGTCTGCCGTACCTGTCATACCAGATAGCTTTTCATACAGGCGGAAGTAGTTCTGGAAAGTTGTAGAAGCCATCGTCTGGCTTTCTGGTTGGATATTTACGCCTTCTTTGGCTTCAATCGCTTGGTGCAAACCTTCTGACAAGCGACGGCCATGCATGGTACGACCCGTATGTTCATCAACCAGCACCACCTCGCCATCTTGCACGATATACTCAACGTTGCGATTAAATAACTTATGTGCGCGCAGACCCGAATATACGTGAGTTAGCAGGCTTAGATTAGAGGCTGAATAGAGCGAGTCATGCTCACCCAGCAAACCAAGCTTGATGAGCTGTTCTTCAACAAACTGGTGGCCTTCTTCATTCAGCTCTACTTGGCGCGTTTTCTCATCGATGGTGTAATGACCTGCTTCGATGACGACACCTTCTTCGTCTTCAGTTTGGCGTTTCAGCGCTGGGATTAAAGCATTGATGGTTTTATACAGCTCTGAGCTGTCTTCGGCCTGACCCGAAATAATCAATGGCGTGCGTGCTTCATCGATGAGAATCGAGTCCACCTCATCCACCACGGCAAAGTGCAGTCCGCGCTGGAATTTATCTTCCAAACTAAACGCCATATTGTCGCGCAGGTAATCAAAACCAAATTCGTTGTTCGTACCGTAGGTAATATCACAGGCGTAGGCATCGCGCTTTTCTTCAGGCGACTGGAAAGGTATGACTACACCGACCGTCAAACCTAGAAACTCATACAGTGGACGCATCCAGTTGGCATCACGACGTGCTAGGTAGTCGTTCACCGTAACCACGTGCACACCCTTGCCTTCAATGGCATTTAAATACACCGCCAAGGTTGCAACCAGAGTTTTACCTTCACCGGTACGCATTTCAGCAATACGCCCTGCGTGCAGCGTCATACCACCAATAAGCTGCACGTCAAAGTGACGCATGCCCATAACCCTTTTACTGGCTTCACGCGCTACGGCAAAAGCCTCAGGCATAATTTTATTTAAACTTTCACCCGCTGCTATACGCTCACGAAACTCCTGTGTTTTCTGCTGCAACTGCTCGTCAGACAGCGCCACCATTTTTTCTTCGAGTGCATTAATGGCCTGGACCACTTTATACATGCGTTTGACTTCACGTTCGTTTTTACTACCAATCAGCTTTCTTAATAATGGGGCAAACATATTGATATGGGTTCCACACGGGTGATAAGTACGTTTAATTTCTGCGATCTATAAAAGGTGGTTATTCTACCTTTAATTCGTAGCAAATAAATAATTAGTTAGGAGCATACAGGTTGTGGAGACTAACAAAATTTGATTCTTCCGGCAAAATTAACCCTGCAGGTCTATAATGTGACACAAGGTACAAAAAAGTGTGAGTCCACGGAGCAAAGTCATGTCATACAAGCTCAATCAGTTAAAACACACTGCTGCCATCCTGAACAAACAGTCTGTTTTACGGGACATAGTGCAGCGAGCCAATTCCTTTGCTGTGTTGCAGAGAATTGTGCACTCTTACCTACCAGGCGCGGCGGCTGAGCACTGCCAACTGGCTAACTACAATCAGGGTCGCTTGGTGTTAGTCATCGATAATGCTCACTGGGCAACCCGATTGCGCTATCAGCAAAACCAATTGATGGACAAACTTTGTCAGCATAATGAGTTTTCTGACCTGCAGCGTATTCAGTTTAAAATCCGACCTAACACGGCCTTTAACGATGCTACTCATGAGCAGAAACCCCGTTTAGAAATTTCCGCCCAAGCCGGACTAGCTATCTTTAACTGTGCTGAGGCCATTGAAGACCCGCATTTGCGCGCCGCACTAGAGCGTCTGGCACGCAACGCCGCTAAAGAATAACTAAACTAAAGCCCTTTCACCGCATAGATGCCAGCCGCATTGCGCCAGTAGCCCTTGTAGTCCATGCCGTAGCCAAAAACGTAGCGATCAATACAGTTCAAACCTATAAAATCGGCAGTAAAATCCGGACGTGCTTTGCGTTCGTGTTTTTTATCCAATAACACCGCGGTGTACACAGCTCGTGCGCCAGAACGCTTGCAAAAATCAACAATAGCCATCAGCGTATGGCCCTCATCAAGGATGTCATCGATAATCAACACGTCTCTATCCATTAATGAAACTTCCGGCTTAGCCTTCCAAAACAGCTCTCCACCGCTAGTTTCATTACGATAACGGCTGGCATGCAAGTAGGACTGCTCTAACGGAAAATCCAGCTGCGTCAGTAACTTGCCTGAAAAAATCAACCCACCATTCATAACGCAAAAAACCAACGGGTTTGCATCGCGCAACGTGTTGCTAACTTCTTGCGCTACCCGCGAAATAGCGGCCTCTACTTCTGCCATAGGATGCAAACAATCCGCCTCACGCATAACTCTTTGAATATGTTCAAGATCTGTAGGCATACGCACCCATCCTTTATTTAGTAGCTTAAAAGACGCACAGTTTAAGCCAAAAAAGCGCCAGCTAGAACTATAGTTTTTTTTGTTCTACCTGTGCAGTTGAGTATTTGACCAACAGGCTCCATTGGCATACACCACCCTAATCCTTAATCCAGTTTATAAACTAAGACACACAATCCAATTTGCCTGTGCCGTTTTATCGTTAATTCCATTAACCTATGCACAAGTCAATTCCACACAAAGGTTCACCGCCATGTCAGTACAAGAAATCCAGCATCCACTCATCCGCCACAAACTTGGTCTTATGCGTAGAGCAACTGAGAGTACAAAAAACTTCCGCGAACTCGCACAAGAGATTGGCGCACTGCTGACCTATGAAGCCACCAAAGATTTACCGCTGGAAAGCTACAGCATCCAAGGATGGTGCGGCACGGTTGAGGTTGAAAAAATTGCCGGCAAAAAAATCACTGTAGTACCTATTTTGCGTGCTGGTATTGGGATGCTAGATGGCGTGCTCAGCTTAATCCCAGGTGCCAAAGTCAGTGCCGTGGGTGTAGTGCGCAATGAAGAAACCCTGCAAGCGCAAACCTATATGGAAAAATTAGCTCCTAATATGGATTCACGTTTGGCGCTGATTATTGATCCCATGCTTGCCACCGGCGGCTCGATGGTCGCCACTATCGACCTGTTAAAAAAAGCCGGCTGTAAAGAGATCCGCGCCATGGTCTTAGTGGCTGCGCCGCAAGGCATTGCCGCCGTGGAGCAAGCGCATCCTGAGGTCAAAATCTATACCGCCTCCATCGACCAAGGCTTGGATAGCAATGGCTATATTGTGCCGGGACTGGGCGATGCGGGTGATAGAATTTTCGGCACCAAACAGAAGGATAGCTAACATGCAGGATTCGCTTAAAGAACCGCTGCCAAGGCAAATCCTCGCTGGAGCGCAGATGCTGTTTGTTGCTTTTGGCGCGCTGGTGCTCATGCCGCTGATTACCGGCATGGACCCTAACGTTGCCTTGTTTACCGCTGGTATCGGTACTCTGTTATTCCAGTTGGTAACCAAACGCCAAGTTCCTGTTTTTTTGGCGTCCAGCTTTGCCTTTATCGCCCCTATTCTTGCTGCTAAAACAGCCTTTGGCTTACCGGCAGTCATGGGTGGGATTATTGCGGCGGGTGTGGTTTATATGATTCTGAGCGCAGCGGTACGCCTTAAGGGCTCAGGCTTTATCGATCGCCTGCTGCCGCCTGTGGTCATTGCGCCGGTGATCATGTGTATCGGTCTTGCCCTCTCCCCTGTAGCCGTCAATATGGCCATGGGGAAAGCCGGTGACGGAAGCGTGCAGTTGATTGAATACAGCACTGCGATGATTATTTCCATGTCGGCACTGTGCAGCACATTAGCGGTGGCCGTGCTGGGCCAAGGCTTATTTCGCTTGGTACCTATTCTTGCCGGTATTGTTGTGGGTTGCGCACTTTCCTTGGCGCTGGGCGTTGTGGATACGCAACCTATACTGGAAGCCAGCTGGTTTGCCGTGCCGGCCTTTGTTGCACCCGAGTTTCATATCGGTGCCATTCTCTACATGCTGCCCGTAGCGTTAGCGCCAGCCATTGAGCATATCGGCGGCATCGTTGCAATCGGTGGTGTTACTGGCAAGAACTTTATCAAAGAGCCCGGTTTGCACCGCACTTTATTGGGTGACGGAATCGCTACCTCTGCGGCTGGACTGTTTGGCGGTCCACCTAACACCACCTACGCCGAGGTTACTGGTGCAGTGATGCTGACGCGCAACTTTAACCCCAACATTATGACGTGGGCCGCTGTCTTTGCCATTGCGTTGGCTTTTATTGGTAAGTTTGGCGTGGCCATGCAAAGTATTCCCGTGCCTGTGATGGGTGGGATTCTGTGTTTGCTGTTTGGCTCTATTGCTGTGGTCGGTCTTAACACCCTGATCCGCAACCAAGTTGATTTATCTGAAGCGCGTAATTTGATTATCGTTTCAGTCACACTGGTGTTTGGCATTGGCGGCATGGTGATGGGCAGCGGAGATTTTGCGCTATCGGGTATTTCTCTTTGCGCTGTAGCGGCTTTGCTGCTTAACCTGCTTTTACCGCGAAACCGTTAGCTGTTAAAGCACCGCTTGTGTGGGAGCTCGTTACGCGCGTAGCTATTCTTGAAGAAAAAGACGAAACGGCAACCGACGATGAGGGGAGCTCGTTACGCGCGTAGCTATTCTAATACCCTAGTTGCTAGCCGCATCCCTGCAAACCAAGAGCCCGTTACGCGCTTAGGCGAATTATCAAACCAGCTCGAGTGCTAGCGGTACACTCTGAGCGCAGAAAAAAAAAGACGACCCGAAGGCCGTCTTAAAGAAATACGTTCCGGGGGAGGAACGTTTACGCATGAATCTGTCTTCTCGCAGGAGGTAGACGGTCGCTATTCTAGAGCTAAGCATAGCGCAGTGCCACTAAACAAAAGTCTATACAGTCTACTTATGACTGATCGTCCACAAATTACAGCTACCCCTTATATTTACAGACTTTATCAGCTTTCAAGCTCAGTTAAACGCTGGATAAATTCTTGTTCATTTAATACTGGAATCTTTAACTCTAACGCTCTAGTCAGTTTAGAACCCGCGCTTTCACCTGCCACAACCACAGCTGTTTTATTAGACACAGAGCCTGCCACCTTAGCCCCAAGCGCCTCTAATCGCTGCTTAGCTTGGCTGCGGGTCAACTGACTAAGCGTACCGGTCAACACCCAGGTTTGTCCGCTCAGCGCTGCTTGCTCTTGTGCTTGCTGCTCGCATGTCCAATGCATACCAAACTCTAGCAACTGCTGTTCCGCTTGCTCAATGCACTGCACTTGTTCAGCACTTTGCAAAAAAACCAATAGGTTTTGCGCCGCTTTTTCCGGCAACTTAGGCACAGCCGCAAGCGCCAGCCAGTCGGCGGTAAGTAATTCGCTCAATGAGGAAAAATGCTCTGCTACACGCTGCGCCGTGGTGCGGGCAATACCGCTGATTTGCCACTGCTCAATAAAGTCGGCAAAAGTGACAGAGCCTGCCAGCTCTGCCGCCAGCTCCGTTTCGTCCTGCAGCTCAATGCCTGCGGCCAATAACGCTGCGACAACCTGCTGGTTATGCTCATCTTGAAAGAAGTTAAAAATCTCATGGGCTACTTCATGCCCCACTTCCGGCAACCACTGCAAGGTTTGCGGCAAAGCCTGCTGAACACGGGCCAGACTACCTAAGCAACGCGCCAGCACCTTGGCGGTTTCTTCGCCCACATCGGGAATACCCAAGGCATACAGAAACCGCGCTAGCCCTGGTTGTTTACTCGCACTGACGGCGTTCAGGAGGTTTTCCGTAGACAGCTGGGCAAAGCCTTCCAGCTCGATAACCTGTTCATAGGTTAAGTGGTATAAATCCGCCGGTGAACGCACCAACCCTCGCTCGACCAGCTGATCAATAATTTTCTCGCCTAAGCCATCTATATCCATGGCTTTGCGCGAGACGAAGTGCAATAGCGCCTGTTTGAGCTGCGCAGGACAACTTAAGCGACCCACACAGCGCCAAATAGCGCCCTGACTTAACACCTCACCCGCCTTGCTGTGACGCCGAAGCTGCGTGCGCTCAACCAGTGAACCACATTCGGGGCAGTGTTGCGGCTGCGTGATAGCGCGCGCATCGGCAGGTCGACGCTCCAGTACCACCTGGGTTACTTTGGGAATAACATCGCCGGCACGGCGCACTATCACCGTATCGCCAATCATTAATCCTAAACGCTCAATTTCATCCATGTTGTGCAGCGTTGCATTAGACACAGTAACGCCGCCCACTTGCACGGGTTGTAAACGCGCTACTGGGGTAATAGCGCCTGTGCGCCCCACCTGAAATTCAACGTCCTGCAAAATAGTAATTTCTTCTTGGGCAGCGAATTTATATGCAATTGCCCAGCGCGGTTCACGCGCACGAAAACCCAGCTCATCTTGCTGTTCAATAGCGTTAACTTTAAACACCACCCCATCAATTTCATAGGGTAAATCATTGCGGCGTGCGCCAATATCCTGATAGTAATCCAAGCAGCCTTGCACACCCTCAACCACGCGCAACTCTGGACTGATAGGAATACCCCACTGCTGTAATTGCTTCATAATATCGCTTTGCGTTTCAGCAATATGACTGTCACCCAGCCCGTAACAGCAAAACTCTAACGGTCGCTGCGCTGTAATTTTGGCATCTAATTGGCGCAAACTGCCCGCTGCCGCATTACGAGGATTGGCAAAAACCCGCTCTCCGGCAGCAATAGCGCGCTCATTAAGTGCAGCAAAGCTGGCCTTGGGCATATACACCTCGCCGCGCACTTCCAAACGTTGCGGCCAGCCCTGTCCAAGTAAACGCAGCGGCACATTACGAATCGTGCGTACGTTATGAGTAATGTCTTCGCCCACAGCACCATCACCACGAGTGGCCGCCTGCTCCAATACACCATCCACATAACTGATGCTAACCGCCAAACCATCAAGCTTGGGTTCACAGCAAAAAATAATGGGCTCCGGCTGAGCAAATAGGTCGTTCTGCGCCTGTCCGCCGGACAAGGCGCGCTCGATACGCTGCACAAACGCCTGCATATCCGTTTGCTCAAATGCATTACCCAAACTGAGCATAGGAATACTGTGGCGCACCTGCTGAAAGCCTTCCATAGGTTTGCCGGACACGCGCTGACTGGGGGATTCCGAGGTAATTAACTCAGGATGTTGGCTTTCTAATTCTTGCAGTTGTTGGAATAAACGATCATATTCAGCATCGGGAACACTGGGGTTATCCAATACATAATATTGATAATCATACTGCTGGATTTGCGCGCGCAACTGCGCCAACTGCTGTACGGGGGACAAAGACTGGGACATGGCGAATACCTTGAAATGCTGCGTGAAGCAATAAGGCTGCGTGAAGCGATGGTTAATGTAGGCCGTCTCGTCAAACCCGACCTACAGGATAGCTGGGTGTTAACTTTTACCGATACTATTACTATTTAAGCAGCATGTTACGACGCTCAAAGTCGGTAATTCTTTGACGGAATAGATCAATAGTTTGCGTAGTTAATACGCTGCGGTGATCGTCTTTAAGCTCTCCACCTAGATCGTTGGCTAGTTTACGTGCCGCATTCAGCATCAAGTCAAAGGCTTGTTTAGGGTGTTTTGGTCCGGGCAGACTCATAAAGAAACATACGGCCCTGGTGCTGAAGTCTTCCATATTATCCAAATCAAATACGCCCGGATTCAGCGCATTGGCCATGGAAAACAATTTGGCACCCGTACCGGCCATGGTTTCATGGCGATGGAAAATATCCATTTCACCGAAACGCAGTCCGCTCTCTAATAAACACTGCAACAGGTCTTGCCCTTGGAACCCTGCTTCATCAAAGGACTCTACATAAACGACCAAAATCTCTTCAAACTCGACCGGGGCATCCTTTTCGTCTGGTTCGTCATCAGCAAACTCAAAGGCATCCTGGCTGGCTTGAATAGGCTCATCGATATAAAGGTTGGCCTGGCGCTCCTCATATTCCCTCATGGCGTCATCAATGGTTGAATCAGGCACACCTAAGTAAGGCTCTTTGACCGTTTTTTCTTTGGCAGCTTTGTTCTTAGCTACACGTACAGGCCCCACTATTTCCGGATTATCAACATCTTCAGAAAACTGGTTGATTAGCTTGCGATCCAGCTTAAATTTAAGTGAATTTCGACCAAAATGTCGGCGTACGCTATCTAAAATAACTAACAGCACCACCACCAAGCCACAAATAACTAGCCACTCGCGCAAACCCATATCCATACAACCCTCAAAACCGCAAAACTTTTAAAAATAAATAAGCCAATAATTAATAAGTATATTGGGAAAAACCTACCAAGAAACCTCTGCACAACCTAAATCAAGCAGCGAAAGCAAGGTAGATATAAACGCAGTTTTCACTTGATAAATGAGTATTTCGATTCGCCTACCCCTTCAATGTGCGTATCTTAACAAAATACACAGCTCATTTTGAACCTAGGTTAAGTAATTAAATATTATAAACAACAATTAGACTATTGTTCAGCCAGTGCCGCCGCCTCTGCCAAGTCTACTGCAACCATCCTAGAGCAGCCCGGCTCCTGCATCGTCACCCCTAAAAGCTGATGCGCCATCTCCATGGCAATTTTATTGTGGGTGATATAAATAAACTGCACTTTATCCGACATTTCTTTCACTAAACGCGCATATCGACCCACGTTTGCATCATCTAAAGGCGCATCCACCTCATCCAGCATACAAAATGGCGCTGGATTTAACTGGAAAATGGCAAACACGAGCGCCAAGGCGGTTAATGCTTTTTCACCACCGGACAACAGATGAATGGTGCTGTTTTTCTTACCCGGTGGCCGCGCCATAATCGCCACCCCAGTATCGAGCAAATCTTCGCCCGTAAGTTCAAGACTGGCCATGCCGCCACCAAACACCTTCGGGAACAAGTCTTGTAAGCCCGCATTGATTTTGTCGAATGTTTCCTTAAAGCGCTGACGTGTCTCACGATCAATCTTACGAATGACGTTTTCCAGTGTCGACAATGCTTCTTCTAAATCTTCGTTTTGCGTATCCAGGTAATTTTTACGCTCGGATTGCTGTCGGTATTCTTCAATTGCCGCTAAGTTAATCGCACCCAAGCGTTGGCTCTGCTCATTTAATTGCTCTGTCGTTACTTGCCAGCGCTCGATGGCCGCATCGCTGGGCAAGCCAAGTAATACCTCATGCACCGTTAGCCCTGTAGTGGCTAATTGTTCGATGTGCGCCTGCTGTTGCACCTCAAGAGACAGTTTATTTAAGCGCAGTTTTTCTGCTTCATTGCGCACCTGCTCGGCCTGCTGCTGTGCTTGGTGACGTTGTTTTTCTAGCTGACGCAACTGTTGCTCTGTTTCTTCTACCGCCATACGTGCGCCGCGTAGCTCTTCATCTACGGCTAAACGCTGCTGGAGTTGCTCTTCAAGCTTGGCACGTAACTCTTCAATGGGTGATTCGCCTTCCTCCAAGTCCAAACCAAGCTGTTCTTGACGTTGATTAACACGCTCAATTTGTACGCGTAAGCGTTCCAGCGCCTGTTCGGTTGAGTGCTTTTGCGTGATTACGGTACTCAGCTGCAACTTGAGCTGTTGTGCCTGCTGCTGACTCGTCTGCGCTTGGTTGCGCGCTTGCTCATAAGCATGGCGCTTATCTGCTTGCTGTTGCTGTAACCGCTGCGCTTGCCCTTGCGCATCAGCCACGGCCTGTTCGGCCTGTTCGAGTAGCAGTTCAGATTCGGCTAGCCGCTCGTGATCGATAGCCTGCTGCTCATGCAGCTCTTGCAGCTGTTCGGATATTTGTTGCTGGCGTTTTTCCAGCTGTTCCGCACGTGCCTGTATGGCTGCCAGCTGGCTTTTTTTCTCGCTGAGCTGGGTACTGTAACTCTGCTCCTGCTGACGCAACCCCTGTGCCGACTGCTCTAACTCTGCCAGCTGGTTTTGCGCACCTTCTAACGCATGCGTGTTTTGCTCCAGCTGTTGCACCAGCATGTGCTCGTGCTCCGCCAACTGTTCTAACTGCTGCGCGCGCTGCAATACACCCTGTTGATTATCCTGCCCTAACTGCACCCTTAAAAAATGCGAGCTGAGCCAAAAACCATCACGTGTTACCACGCTGGCATCAGCGGCAAGACTGTCGAGCATCGTCCACGCTTGGTCGAGGTTTTCTGCACAATGCACCTTAGCCAGCCAAGCACTTAAATCAACCTCTGAGCTTAAAACCTTAGTCAGTAATGTGTGCGGATTAACCTCGCTATCTGCGCTTGATTGCTTGAGCATACGTACATGGGCGTTATCCAGCTTGGCAAAATCACTGGGCCACTGGGCAACACAGAGGGCATGTACATCTTCACCCAGCACGCTTTCAACAGCACGCTCCCAGCCAGACTCCACCCGTAACACGTCAGCCAAGCGCGGTGCTTGCGACAGCTGCTGCTCAGACAACCAGTCCTGCAATTCATCAGTTGATTGCACAGCGTCTTGCTGCAAAGCCTGCAAGGCACTGAGCTGACCTTGGCAGCGCTGTAGCTGGGTTTGCTGTTCATGGCGCTGCTGTTGCAAGTCTTTAATACGTTGGCGCTGGTGATGCTGCTGCTCGTTACTGATTTCTTGTTGCAACGCAACTTCAGCCAACTGCTCTTCGAGCATGGCCAGCTGTTCCTGCAACTCGGCAGCGGTTTGCTTGGCTACCGAGGCAACCAGTTGCTCTTGCTCATTACTCAGGTTGCTGATGCGCTGTTGTAATTGCTGAATATTCGTTCTGAGCTGTTGTATACGCAGCCGTTCAACCTCAGCCTGTTGTTTAGGCGCACTGCTGATTGTGTTAAAGCGTTGCCATTGTTCTTGCCATTCTTGCAATTGTTCTTCTGCCTGCAAAAAAGCGGCCTGATTTATCTCGTCCTGCTCACAGGCAGCGGTGTAACTCTCTTCTAACAGGATCTGCTGCTCAGTCAGCTCTTCCAGTAACCCTTGATCCTGCGCCAAATGTGCTTGGGTTTCTTGCTGCTGGCGCTGCGCATCACGCAAGTCATCATGCAGTTGACGCAGACGTTGCTGACCATGCTGAATACTTTGTTCAGTGCGGGCAATATCGGCACCTAGGGCGTAAAATCGCGCCTGTATTTTATTGAACGTTTCGTTGAGCTCATGCTGCTGATCACGCAACTGCTCTGTTTGCGCATCGGCTTGGTATTGCGCGCTGATATGCTCTTGCAGATGATTTTCTTGGCTGGCGAGCAACTGCTCCAGCTGTTCGCCCTGCTGCGCCAACGCTTGCCAACGCATGGCAGTTAACTGGCTTTTATATTGCTCTAACTGCTGCTGTAGATTTTGATAGCGCTCTGCCGCCTGTGCTTGACGGTGCAGTCGTTCAATTTGGCGGCCTAGCTCATCACGCAAATCACTTAAGCGCGCCAGATTATCTTGGGTACGTCGAATGCGGTTCTCTGTCTCGCGACGGCGTTCTTTGTATTTGGAAATCCCAGCAGCTTCTTCAATAAAAATTCGCAAATCATCAGGACGTGCCTCGATGAGCCGCGAAATCATGCCCTGCTCGATAATGGCGTAGCTACGCGGGCCTAAACCCGTACCTAGGAATATATCGGTAATATCACGGCGACGACACTTGGTGCCGTTAAGGTAATAGGTGCTTTGGGATTCTCGCGTGACGGTGCGGCGGATAGAAATTTCGGCGTAACTGGCATATTCACCCGGCAAGGTACCGGCAGAGTTATCAAACACCAGCTCAATGCTAGCTTGGGAAACCGGCTTACGGGTATTGGAGCCATTAAAAATCACATCCGTCATGGCTTCGCCGCGTAGGTTTTTGGCGGAACTTTCACCCAGCACCCAACGTACGGCATCAATAATGTTGGACTTACCACAGCCGTTAGGCCCCACCACTGCTGTCATATTACTGGGGAAACTAACAGTGGTTGGGTCAACAAAGGATTTAAAGCCGGCTAAACGTATGCATTTTAGTCGCACAAATGGCTCGCTAAAGTTAGCTGTTTATTATTTCTTTTTCGCAGCGGCACGTGGTTTACGCTTGGTTTTCGTATCTGCCGCTGCTGCGGCCACTACTGACTCGGCTTCCCGGCTATAAAAACGACCGCCGGCTTTAGAGTCGCGAGTATAGTAGTTAATCCAAGTCCATAGTTTGGATTTACCCTGACTTAAAATGGCATCTTTTGCTTCTAGTTTGGCTAACAGCTTATAGCCGGTAGGGTTGGGATAGTTAATCGAGCCGCAATACGCATTAAGTTTGGTGGTTAGGCGTAACAAGTCCAGAATATCGTCTTTACCGATAAGACCTGGGTTTTCCCAACTATTGACCACATAGGATTCTTTAACGGGATGGGCAATTGCTGAATGAGGCGGGTAAATTTCCGCGCTGATGCCGCCCGATAGCGATTGCGAAAACACTAAGCGTGCTTTTTCTTCTTCCAGCTCAACAATGCTGTCACGTCCCGGTACTGACTCAGGTACGTCAATAGGCTGAGCATCGTAATAAAACTCAATCTGGTCACCCATTAGCTCTTGCTTTTTGGCTGAACGACCTTTGCTTTCTTCGCTATGGATTAAGAGCTTTACTGGTGGAAGTTCCTGGCTAGACAACTCCTGATTAAACTCATCAGCAGCTTGTTTGATGGTCGGTAGCATATGTACGCCCCAATTAATATGGGAGTACTTAACCTCACTAAAAGTCTGTCCGGCTTTCTTTTGCAGCTCACTCATTGATGTGTCCTCGATCTGGCTCATGATGAAATGAGTCTGATGATAACGCCAAAAGTTCAGCAAAACTAGGCAACTTCTGATTAGTATTCAGCAACCTAGGTATAAGTATTAGGCTGACTGTTCCAACAAGCCGATGTCACGCATTTGCGCTAACTTGTAACGCAGTGTGCGCGAACTAATCCCCAAGCGCTTAGCTGTCGCCTCGCGATGCCCATTCTCTTGGCGTAACGCTTGAGCGATTAAATGAAATTCATACATACGCGTATCTTGTTCTAAATCATTACTGGCTGCCGCTGTGACGCTCGTCTCATTTTGCTGCGCTACTGCTGTCTGCGCACTCGTCGCACTTAAGACAAAACCCTGCAATCCCAAGTCTTGCACTTCAATACAATGACCCTGCTGCAAAATTAACGCGCGCTGCACCACATTATCCAGTTCACGCACATTGCCGGGCCAACCGTACTGCTGCAAAGCCTGTTGCGCAGACCGCGCAAAACATACACCAGCACGCCCCTGCTTTGCTGCATGCACCGCCAGCAGTCGCTCGGCCAAAGGCACTATATCCAAGGGTCGCTCACGCAAAGGCAGCCAAGCCAAGGGAAAAACCGACAAACGATAGTACAGATCTTCACGAAAACGCCCCTGTGCAATATTTTGTGGCAGATCGCGATTACTGGTTGCCAATACCCGCACATCTAGTTTTATCACCTTGCTGCCACCGACACGCTCAACTTCGCGCTCCTGCAATACGCGCAACAGTTTGGCTTGCAACTCCACCGGCATTTCTGAAATCTCATCCAACAACAACGTACCGCCATTGGCCTGTTCAAACTTACCCGGTTTACTGGCTACAGCACCGGTAAAGGCGCCTTTCTCATGACCGAACAGCGTTGCTTCCAGCATGGTTTCTGGAATAGCAGCGCAATTAATCGCGACAAAAGGCCCTTGGCTGCAGGCCGAATGCTGGTGGATATAGCGCGCCAACACTTCTTTACCTGTGCCCGACTCTCCGGTAATGAGCACTGTGGCATCGGTTAGTGCAACGCGCTTGGCTAGCTTAAGCAGTTCAACGCTAGCCGGATCGACCGCTACCGCTTCATCATCAGACATAGCGCCTAGCGCATAACGCTCAACCAACTTGAGCAAAGCTTTGCTGCTAAAAGGCTTTAATAAATAATCCACCGCGCCATTGCGCATGGCGTGGACAGCGCCTTGCACATCACCGTAGGCGGTCATTAATACAACGGGTGTGCCAGGTGCGTTTTTAACGATATAGCCCAATAACTCTTGACCATCCATGCCTGGCATGTTGATATCGCTCAACACCATGCTGAAACTACGCTCTTGCAAGGCGACAATCGCTTGCTTGGCATCGGCGGCGGCCTCACACTGAAAACCTGCTAACTGCAAACTATCTGACAGTGCTTCGCGCAAGGCTCGGTCATCTTCAACCAATAAAATATGACGCTGCATTAGTGTTCTCCTGCTTCTTGCGCCTGCGGCATGAGTGGAAGCTGTAAAATCGCACAGGTTCCCCAGCCCGCCTTAGAGCGCAATATAAATTGTCCTAGATGTGCTTTAGCTACGGCCTGCACCACCATGAGGCCTAAACCGGTTCCGGTACTTTTACGGCTAAAAAAATCCTCACCTGCCTGTTGCAAAATATCTGCCGACATACCCGGACCGCTATCTACTACGGCGATGCGCAAATAATTATGTTTACGGTAAATATGCACCTTGACTGCTTGCTGTGCAGCTGCTTGCAGAGCGTTGTGCAACAAGTTCATTAGCGCACCAATCAACATGTCTTGATTACAGCGCAGTTGCGCTGCTGGAGCGGACAGACACCAGCGTACTTGCCGCCCGTTAATATGTGGCTCGGCCGCCTGCTGCAGCGCACTCAATAGCTGCTGCGCCGTGAGCTGCTCTTCAAGCGGTAAAGGACCGCGCGCAAAGAGCAGCATGTCACGAATCTGCCGTTCTAGCTCATAGAGACTTTGCTGCACACGCTGAGCAAAGCGTTGCTGCATCGGTTCAGGTAGTGGTTCTTGCAAATGCTCTGCGTACAGCAGCGCTGCAGACAGCGGTGTACGAATTTGATGCGCCAAAGCCGCGGTCATTTTACCCAGCGCCGACAGCCGTCTTTGATGCGCCAGCTGATCTTGCAACTGGCGGGTATGGGTTAAATCCGTTAATAAAATAAGCTGCCCGGGATCACCGCTCAGGCTTTGAATCGCCAAAGAAATACGCTTGCCATTACGCAAAGATATCTCATGCCCATCATCGGCTTGCGGCTGAAAGCACTGCAGGATCAAATCACGCCACAGTCTGCCCGTAAGCTCTACTTGTAGAATATGCTGCGCCGCCGGGTTGGCTTGACGCACATAACCCTGTGCATCCAGCACAATCACGCCGCTAGGCAAGGCGTCCAAAGTACTTTGTAAACGCTGCGCTAAGCGCTCTTTCTCAGCCAACTCATCCAAACGTTGACGGCTAACACTTGCTAGCTCATCTTGGATTTGCGCGTAACGCTGCTGCATTAGCTCTAAGGACTGCGCCAAGTTAGCGGAAAGTTGACTGATAGCTGCTAAGTCAGCCGACGCTGCAGACACAGAAACCTGTGGATGCACGGCATCAAGCTCAGATTCAGCACGCAACGGTAAATTGGCAGACATAAAACAACCTCAACAGATTCGTCAAAAAACAGACAGTTAACCTGCAAGAAGCAATTTACGTGCCTAGCTATCAAAAACACTCGCTTCGCGCCGCAAAGCCTTCTAAGTATGGGCGCTCCTTATAAAGCAAACAGTGCGAATTTCACCCCAGCAACACTTCATTTAATCGCGTAGTATTTTTACCGTCGCATATGCAATCAAGTGGTGCTTGTGTCATTATGCACGCATAGAAATCTTTATTTTTAGTGTAAATTATGGAAAACCAAATCAAGCCTAAGTCACCCCAGCTTCGCCCTGAACATACTCAGAAACCACACATGCTTGCACGTCTGGCCAGTGCAACTCAGTGTGCCTGCGCAGCCGAATCCAGCCAGCACACAACCTTGCCTGCTCGTTTAATACAGCTAGTTTCCAGCCGTATGTGCTTTATCACCCAGCTGACTTTTATTGGCATCTTGATTTACATACTCAGCGGCTGCCAAACACTGTCAACACCTGCGCCCGACCCACAAGACAGCCTAGAACAGCAGCCCACCAAGGATGAGCCGGAAGCCATAGCAAACTTCTCTACAGAGGCCATGCTCAGTCTATTAACGGCTGAGATAGCCGGGCATCGTAACCGACCTTACATCGCGCTAGAAAATTACAGCCTTCAAGCGCAAACAACTCAAAACGCACAAATCGCTGAACGCGCTTATAAAATCGCGGAGTTTCTTGATCTCCAAAAACCCGCACTGAGCAATGCTCTACTCTGGGCGCAACTGGATGAAAACTCGGCGCAAGCACAGCGCGCAGCAGCGGCTGAATTGATTAAAACGCAGCGCTACCAAGAAGCTATGGATTATATGGAACACGCCATTGCTTTAGATCCAGAAGGTAGCAGCTATTTTGATTGGATTGCTTTTTCTGCCAGCCATGCAGACCAGCACACGCAACAAGAACTATTAATTCATTTTGATACCTTGCTGAACAAATACCCAAACCACTCCCCACTGGTTTTGGCGAAAGCAATCTTGCTACAAAAAAACAACCCGCAGCAGGCATTACACCTTGTCAACCAGATTAGCCACCCGCAAGCAGCAGTCGCCGTACTCACCCTTAAAGCCAAACTGCTACAACAATTAGGGCAAACCGATGCCAGCCTTGCTGTATTCCAGCAAATACTCGAACAACAACCCGACAACGAGTCCATTCGTCTCAGCTATGCCCGACAATTAATCAGCGCCAACCGCTTAGAAGATGCGCGCGCCGAGTTTTTAGAATTATTACAGCTCGATCCCTTCGATGATGATTATCGCCTTGCGCTGGGTTACATCAATATGGACTTGGAGGCTTGGCAAGAAGCAATCGTCTATTTTGAAGAGCTGTTAGCACGCGATAGCTACGCAGATACCGCGCTCTACAATCTAGGTCGCTGCTACGAAGAGCTTGGCAACAACGAGCACGCTATAACGGCATACAGCTCCGTGAACGAGGGCCGTAACTATCTAGCCGCCATCCAGCGCCAAGCCAACCTACTGCTAAGCGAAAACAACCTGATCAATTTTTCACTACTGTTTGAGCAAGCGCAGCAAAACAACAGCGAGCAAGCCGTTGAGCTCTACCTAATAGAAGTTGAAACGCTAAGCAAATTTAAACTGCTCGACCTTGCTTGGCAGCGGCTTGAGCATGCCCTGCTTGAGTTTCCTGATGATCACAGACTGCTGTACACCCGAGCTATGGTAGCCGACCAAAGAGGCGACTTAGCACAGCTTGAGCGCGACTTACGCACCATCATTGCGCAAGCCCCCAAGCACAGCATCGCCCTAAACGCACTAGGCTATACCTTGGCGGATCGTACGGATCGCTATGCTGAAGCCTTACAACTTATCCAACAAGCGCATGAAATAGACCCACAGGATCCAGCTACTCTTGATAGCTTGGGTTGGATTTATTTCAAGCTCGAACAGCACGACCTAGCTCTTAACTATTTAAAGCAATCTTTTGATGCCTACCCAGACGCTGAAATCGCCGCACATCTGGGGGAAGTTTTGTGGCAGCGAGGCGATAAGCGCCAAGCTCGAAAAATCTGGCAACAAGGCCTCGACCTAGACGCAGAGCATCCCGTGCTACTAGAAACACTTAAGCGCCTAGATAACAGGAAAAGCTGGTTTAAATGAGACTTAAACTGTTTAACCGACCCCTCATTCTAGTCGCCGCACTCATGCTGCTTAGCGCCTGTAGCAATCTCTCTAAAACAGAGAAACCCACGGGTTTAGGGAATGAAAAACTCTGGCAAGCCCACCAACAGCAGATCAGCCAAGTAGATAGCTGGCAGATCACTGGAAAAATCGCCATACGCAACAATCAACAATCGGGCAGCGGTGCGTTAAGTTGGCTGCAAGAGCAAAAACACTTCGATATTCAAGTCAGCGGCCCCTTAGGGCAAGGCAACTTACGCCTCAGCGGTCTGCCCAACCAAGTACAACTGACCACCAACACACACAAAGTCACGTCCAACTCCGTCGAACACCTCATGCAGCAGTTACTAGGCTGGAGTGTTCCACTGGATCACCTGCTCTGGTGGGTGCGCGGTCTGCCAGCGCCCAAAATTAAACATCAGGTGGTGCTTAATGACGACAGCCTTGCCTACCAAATTCAACAGGCTAATTGGAAACTGGATTATCTGAGTTACCAAACCACCAAGACGGGCGCGCGCTTACCCCAGCGTATCAAAGCTTACGGCCCCGGACTCGAACTCACTTTGTTTATTAAGCAATGGCAAGATTGATATGCAACCACCGGTACAAGGCTGTTTAAGCCTACCTGCTCCCGCCAAGTTAAATCTGATGCTGCATATTGTTGGTCAGCGCGATGACGGCTATCACCAGCTACAGACACTGTTTCAATTTCTGGATTATGCGGACTACCTACACTTTAATTCTCGTACCGATGGACTCATCCAATTACACAGCCCCATTGCCGGTGTACCACCTGACGACAACCTTATCGTTAAAGCCGCTAAACTGCTACAACAGCACACAGGCTGCTCTTTAGGCGCAGACATCTGGCTGGAGAAAAAACTACCCATCGGCGGCGGTGTTGGCGGTGGCAGCTCCAATGCTGCAACCACGCTACTAGGGCTCAATCACCTTTGGCAACTGCATGTATCCCTAGAGCAATTGGCGGAACTGGGGGTGCAACTGGGTGCTGACGTACCCGTTTTCGTCCACGGCAAAGCGGCTTTTGCTGAAGGCATTGGCGAGAAACTAACCTTTGTTGAGCTCGCCGAACCTTGGTATTTAGTGGCTAAACCTGCTGTTTTTATTAGCACGGCAAAAGTTTTTAGCGATCCTAGCTTGACACGCGACAGCGCAGTAATTAAAGTACGCACCGTTCTTGAGCAAGGCGGTCGAAATGATTGCCAAGCTGTAGTGGTTAAACATTACCCTGAGGTTGGACAAGCCCTAGCACTGCTAGAGCAATACACCCAAGCAAGGTTAACAGGAACAGGAAGCTGCGTATTTGGGGTCTTCCCAAATGAATTAGATGCTGTTAAAGTATCGCACCAGCTTTCAAGCTTACTTGATTGTTTCGTTGCCAAAGGCAGTAATGTTTCACTACTGCACAAAGAGCTTCAAAACAAACTAGAACGCTAGATTTAGGGGCGTCGCCAAGCGGTAAGGCAACAGGTTTTGATCCTGTCATGCGT
>LFTS01000288.1 GCA_001513435.1 Gammaproteobacteria bacterium DTU040 | reverse complement strand
CTAAAAAACAGCATTTTACAGTACAGATAGACAAGTGCCACTTAACCTAAGTCACATGTTCGTTGTAGTAATGCGTGTTTGGAGCATTAATATGGCAAAGCGGACCTTTCCTGTTGCGCTGTAAAGCGCTTTGTCTTGTATAGTATCGAGCAGGAAAAATGTAGGCGTAGAAAAAATAGGGGCTGTTATGCAGGGTGTTTTATTGGCGTTATGGCCCATCTTTGCTTTGATTGTAAGTGGGTTTGTGTTGCAAAAACTGCGGCTTTTTGGCGCTGAGTTTTGGGTGGGTGCGGAAAAGTTAAACTATTTTTTCTTATTTCCAGCGCTATTGATTAGCAGCCTAACACAGGCACCGTTTTTTAGTCCCGACTTACCGCAGATGGCACTGCTGATTGTTTTGAGTATTGCAGTGGCTTGGACTGTTTTACAGTTGTTGCGTAAGCGCTATAGCTGGCCTGCCACGCGATTTGGTGTCTTGGCGCAAGGTGCGCTGCGCTTTAATACCTATCTAGGCTTGGCTGTTGTTGCGGCGATATTTGGTAAGGAAGGCTTGGCTTTGGCTGCTATTATTTTAGCGATTAAAGTACCCGTTCTTAATCTGTTATCTGTGTGGGCTTTGGCTGCGGGTAAAGAGGTGCGCATTCAGCAGCTGCTGTTGCCTGTTCTGAAGAACCCTTTAATTTTGGCCTGTGTTGTGGGCATTGCATTGAATTTATCTGGGGTGGGGTTGCCGTTAGGTAGTGACAGGTTTTTAAGTATGCTGGGCGCGGCTAGTTTGCCTTTGGGGTTGCTCTGTGTGGGAGCCGCTTTACAGCCGGCGTATTTGCTGGGTGAGCGGCATGCCTTGTTGCTAAATAGTGCTGGTAAGTTACTGTTACTTCCATGCTTGGTTGGTTTACTCGCTTGGTTGTTGCAGTTGCCCGCTTTGGCTGGCGCTTTAGTGGTGATATTTTTTGCCCTGCCAACGGCGCCCAGTGCCTATATTTTAGCTCGACAAATGGGCGGGGACAGTCAGTTGATGGCGGGGATTATTACCATGCAAACGTTATTGGCTGCGTTGAGTCTGCCCTTGCTGTTAATGCTACTGCCAAGCTGAACCATGTAAATAGATTGGTGAAGGCAGGTGAGAACTCTATAATGCTTGGTTTCGCTATATAGGCGGTGGGAGAGAAATGAGATGACAACAACTAAACCTGTTGCCGTGTTAGGTGGCGGTAGTTTTGGTACGGCGCTGGCTAATTTATTAGCGGGCAATCGACAGCGCGTTTTGTTGTGGATGCGCGATGAACAGCAAGCGGCTTATATGCGTGAGCATGGTAAAAACCCGCGCTATTTAAAGGATGTACCTTTGCTCAAGGGTATCGAGCCTGTTACTGACTTGGCCGCGTGCTTGGTCGCCTGCGATATGGTTTTTGTGGCTTTGCCTTCAACAGCGTTGCGCGCCGTGTTAGAGCCTTATGCGGATATACTGAGCAGCAAGCTGCTGATTAGCACCACCAAGGGGATTGAAGCAGATACCTTTAAGTTGATGAGTCAGATTTTAGAGGACATTGCGCCTCAGGCGCGTATCGGTGTGCTGTCGGGCCCTAATTTAGCGCGCGAAATTGCCGAACATGCGTTGACCGCCAGCGTGATTGCCAGTGAAGATGCCGACTTGTGTGCACAGGTGCAGTTAGTGCTGCATGGCGACACATTTCGTGTGTATGCCAGTGCGGACCGCTTTGGTGTTGAGTTGGGTGGGGCATTGAAAAATGTCTACGCTATTATGGCGGGCATGGCGGTGGCTATGGGCATGGGCGAGAATACTCGCAGTATGCTGATTACTCGGGCTTTAGCAGAAATGACTCGTTTTGCGGTCAAGCTGGGTGCAAATCCCATGACGTTTTTAGGTTTGGCGGGTGTGGGCGATCTGGTGGTGACCTGCAGTTCGGTAAAAAGCCGCAACTACCAAGTTGGTTATGCGTTGGGTGAAGGTCTGAGCTTAGAGCAGGCCGTGGAGCGTTTGGGTGAGGTGGCTGAGGGCGTGCACACTATTAAGGTGCTCAAACAGAAAGCCGAAGAACTGGATGTTTATATGCCCTTGGTTACGGGCTTGTATGCCGTGTTGTTTGATGGCTACACCATGAAGCAGGTGGTGGGTGGTTTGATGCTGGGCGAGCCCAAAACAGAGGTTGACTTTATCTCCACCGAGGGTTTTGGAGTATGAGCATGAATAGGCTAGCCAAACGTTTAGCTCGAGAAGCTATCGTTTTGCGTATCACCTGGATGTTGGTTTTTTTGTTGGTTTGGCAGATAGCGGTACCCTTGTTGGGGTTAGTGGTTTTGGCGCAGTTGGTGTTTCGTTTGATCTATGCGGCGCCTCATCAAAACCTGATGAGCTTCGGTGACTCGTTAAGCCAATATTTGCTACAAATTGGGCGTTTTGAGGTGTTCAGTACAGATGAAAAGCCTTGGCCAATTGCTGACTGGCCCCAAGCTTATCCGGCCGAAGGCGAAGCAGCTTATCAATCATGCAAAGAAGTGGACACAGCAGAGTAGATAATACATATGAAGCTTTGGTTGTTACGTCATGGTGAAGCGCAACCCTACCAGCGCAAAGATGCTGAGCGGCAGCTGACTGAGCGAGGTCGTAAACAAGTGATTGAGGCAGCGCAAAGTGTCGCGGGTAACAGGTTTTCCCACGTTTTATGCAGCCCCTATATTAGGGCCAGGCAAACAGCAGAGATTTTTTTGCCGGCAGTGGATTATCACAAAGAGCCCGAAATAGTACCTTGGCTAACCCCAGAAAGTAGCGTGGCTGAAGCGCAGCGTTATTTGGCTAGCTATACTGTGGATAGCTTGTTATTAATAGGTCATCAGCCGTTATTGGGTAATCTAGTTGGCTGGTTTTGTGATGGCAGCGCGCAGTATTCAATGCCATTAGCTACAGCTACTGTAGTGCAGTTAGAGGGGGATTGCCTGGCGGCAGCAATGAATCTGTTGTCAGTGCAGCATGTACAAAATTAACAAGAAGGAGAGCCAATGAGCTACCCAGCAAAAGAAATACGTATTCAATTACCGCATATCGATCTCGCAGCTCGTGTTTATGGACCTGAAGACGGTATTCCAGTATTAGCCCTACATGGCTGGCTTGATAATGCCATGAGTTTTGAGTTGTTAGCACCCAAGCTTCCAGGCTTGCGGATTGTCGCCTTGGATATGGCAGGACATGGTTTTTCTGGTCGTCGTGCTCCGGGTGCGGGTTATCAGTTATGGGACTTTGCCACGGATGCCTTGTTGGCTACCCAAGAGTTAGGTTGGTCTAAGTTTTCAATTTTGGGTCATTCATTAGGCGGTATTGTGGGTGTGCTGGTTGCTGCTGCTGTGCCAGAACGTATTGAGCGTTTGGCGCTGATTGATGGTTTGGTGCCTGATACTGGCGAGGCCGCGCAATCACCGAAAAAGTTGGGTGAAGCGTTGTTGGCGCAAATTGATGTGCATACTAAAAAGAAAACGATCTATAGCTCTGAAGCTCAGGCTGTACAGGCACGGGTGCGTGGCTTTATGCCGGTGAGTGAGTTGGCGGCACAGTTGCTGGTGTCGCGCGGGCTGAGTCCGGTGGGTGGTGGTTATTGCTGGAATACGGATGTGCGTTTAACCTTGCCTTCACCTCTGCGCTTAACCATCAAGCATGCACAGGCTTTTGTGCAGGCACTTCAGTGCCCAGTTAGCCTAGTCTTGGCAGAGCAGGGTCTACTGGTTAATGTGCCAGAGTTTATGGCCTTTATGGATACATTAGACAAACAAAATATGGTGATACACAGAGTTTTAGGTGGTCACCACCTGCATCTTGATGATGATCAGGGTGCGCAAGCTGTAGCTGAATGCTTTGCTGAGTTTTTAGCAGCTAGGTAGCGAGTAAGTAAGGGGGTTTAAGTGATTGATTTATATACGGCAGCAACACCGAATGGGCATAAAGCTTCTATTGCTTTGGAGGAGATGACGCTTGAGTATCAATTACATGTGCTGTCCTTCGACAAAAAAGAACAGAAGACCCCAAAGTATTTAAAGATTAATCCAAATGGGCGGATTCCTGCGATCGTTGATCGTGATAATGGTGATTTTGCAGTGTTTGAATCCGGTGCGATTCTTTGGTACTTGGCTGAAAAAACAGGTCAGTTTTTATCGACTGATGCCAAACAGCGCTCTGTAACTCTGCAATGGTTAATGTTTCAAATGGGCGGAGTTGGGCCGATGCAGGGGCAGGCGAACGTTTTTTATCGTTATTTCCCAGAGAAGATTCCGGCTGCCATTGAGCGTTATCAAAATGAAACACGCCGCTTGTACGAGGTGCTAAACACACGTCTGTCGCAGGCAGAATATTTAGCTGGTGATTACAGCATTGCTGATATGGCGACTTACCCTTGGGTATCAGCATATGAGTGGGCAGGTGTGTCAGTTGCAGGCTTGGAGCATTTGCAGCGCTGGCTAGAGGCGGTTGGGCAGCGAGAAGCCGTACAGAGGGGCATGCAAACACCTCCTTCGCAACAAACCAAACAAGACTCTATTAGCACGGCGCAATCGATGTTGGTGAAATAATGATAAAACTTGCTTCTGCGCTGTTAGGTATAGGTATGTTGTTTGTTGCGCATGCTTTGCCTGCACAAACTCTGTTTGAGTCACTGCAAAGGTTACCTCCTTTGCAAAATGCCCGTGTTATAAATGCCTCACAACAGGAGGCTGTAGAAAAAATTTATCCGTTGGGTTCTGTGCGTCGTATTAGTGGTCGTTTGCGTTATACCGGCGAGGTGTTATTGCACGGGCAGCAATCTGTTTTAACCGTACAGTTAGCGCCAACACATACAGCAGGCGATGCCTTTATGGCCGCACGTGACTATTTAGAACAGCATGATGCGCAAATGCTATTTTGGTGTGAAGGAAAGGACTGCGGGCCAAGCAGTCTGTGGGCTAATGCGGTATTTGATACCGCGCGCCTGTATGGGCCGGATGAACAGCAGAGTTACGCAGTTTTTATTCGACCTGAAGAAAGCACACTGATCGTAATGTATGCAATTACGCGTGGTAATGGACGTTCCTTATTACATTTTGAACGGCTGGTTGCTGATTCTATGCCCAGTGATTTGCACCCAACTCCAGCTACGTTATTGCGTCAGTTGCGCGAGGGTAAAAAACTGTTGCTGGCCCATGCGCCCACTCAACCAGAAGCGCAGTGGCTGGCCTTGCTCGTGCGTACACTCAATCAAAATACTGCTTTTAGAGTAGTTGTTGGGGGTGAAAATGCAGCGCTTTGGTACGAAGAATTGGTTACTGCTGGTGTCAGAGCTAACCGCATAGAGCTTGATTCTGTTGGGGATGGGCCGCTATATCTGCAGCTTATTCAGTAGCCAAGCTTCCTTAAAACGAATAACAGCAAAACGACATACTTGGCTAGAAAACTGAACGAATAACAAGGAACAACAATGATTGGTAGTGATCGTTTACTGACGCAGATTCTTTTGCTGGCTTTGATAGGTGCCTGCTTGTGGGTGTTAGCTCCTTTTATGTCGGCACTTTTTTGGGCGGCTGTGGTGGCTTTTGCTAGCTGGCCGTTGATGCGCCTTGTAACCGCTAAGCTTAATGGAAATATTGCTTTAGCGGCCGCCATACTCACGACAGGCTGGGTGCTGCTGGTGGCTATCCCTCTTTTCTGGATTGGTTTTAACATTGCCGATTACATCCGTGATGGGACGGAGATGATAAAAAATCTGCGTATCACGGGCATGCCGCCAGAGCCTGACTGGCTGCAAAATGTGCCTTTCTTTGGTGAGCGTCTACACGAAATGTGGATTACTTTAGATGTAGAAGGCCCAGTGCTGTTCTCTGCGGTAAAACCCTACATGGGGATGCTTGGTAACTGGCTGCTGGGGCGCAGTGCCATTATTGCAGGCGGTATGCTGGAGCTCACGCTCAGTTTGTTTTTGGTGTTTTTCTTTTATCGAGATGGTGAGCGTTTAGCGCTGTTTGTGCGTGCACTGGTGCATAGATTGTTAGGCACACGTACTGATTATTATATAGAGCTGGTGGCAGGTACTGTACGCCGCGTGGTTAACGGTGTGATAGGTACGGCAACAGCCCAAGCAATAGTGGCATTTGTTGGTTTTTGGATTGCAGGTGTTCCCGGAGCTTTGTTGTTATCAGGTATGACCTTTATGCTGAGCCTCATACCCATGGGTCCGCCTTTGGTGTGGATACCGGCCGTCGCTTGGTTGTTTTTCCAAGAAAACTATACGATGGCTATTTTTATGGCTGTTTGGGGTTTTGTTGTTATTAGCAGTGTAGATAATATTTTAAAACCCTATTTGATTAGCCGTGGTGGGAACTTACCCCTAATTGTGGTTCTTATTGGTGTGTTTGGTGGACTTATTGCATTTGGTTTTATGGGCTTGTTTTTAGGCCCAACGTTGCTTGCAGTAGCCTATAGCTTGCTTAGTGAATGGATTTCAATCAGTGAGTCTAAGCATGACAAAACCAAAAATAGAACCCGTAAGGAGTAATATATGAAACTTAATAAAGTATTTGGTTTAGGGTTGATTTTAAGTGCTGTGCTATTAACAGGCTGCGCTGGAAAAACCTATGATCGTTCTGCCTGCAGTAATCAGATTGATGCGGCGTGGAAAGAGTTAAATTTTGCTGAAGCTGAAGGGTTTGCTGGCACGGTGAGTTATTCCAAAGCGCTGGCTTTACTGACCGCTGCAAAAACACAGCAGCAGTTTGAGAGATTTGCCAGCTGCAAACAAAAAGCTAAGCGTGCACGCTTTTACATCGCTGAATCACGCGCTGGGCGTTAATGGTTAACTGAGGTTTGTACTGTCGCACACCCGATGAAGTTAAACGAAATTTGTTTATACTCATAACGGAAAATAAAGGTTACAGGAGTTGGGGTGATGTTAAGACAGCTGGAAAATTGCCTGCATGCCGTTAATCAGGTGTTACTGGGTAAGGAGCATCAGGTGCGCATGGCTATGGCGTGTTTGCTGGCACGTGGGCACTTGTTGATTGAGGATTTGCCGGGGATGGGCAAAACAACCCTCAGTCATGCCTTAGCGCAGGTGCTGGGGCTCAGTTATCAGCGCGTGCAGTTCACCTCCGATTTATTGCCGGGGGATATTCTGGGTACTTCGGTGTTTGAGCGCAACACAGGGCAGTTTGTATTTCACCCGGGGCCAATTTTTACTCAGCTTTTGCTGGCCGACGAAATCAATCGGGCCACTCCTAAAAGCCAAAGTGCGTTGCTGGAAGCCATGGAAGAGCGGCAAGTTACCATCGAGGGTTCAACACGTCCTTTGCCTGAACCTTTTTTCGTGATTGCAACCCAAAACCCCATCTGTCAGAGCGGCACTTTCGCTTTGCCAGAATCTCAACTTGATCGTTTTTTAATGCGCCTGTCTTTGGGATACCCCAATGCCGAAGCGGAACGTGCATTGCTAACTCGCGCCATTACTAAACGGCAAGCGGCTTCGTTAACCCAGCAAATAGAAAAAGATGAGCTGCTAAAAGCGCAAACTCAAGTCAGTGAAGTAAAGGTGAGTGACGCACTAGTGAGTTATATTCTGCGCTTGGTAGAAGCCACGCGCACCAATGCACAGTTTGTTTATGGTTTATCACCGCGTGGCGGACTGGCGTTATTATCAGCAGCTAAAGCCTGGGCGTTTTTGGCTGGGCGTGACTATGTCATTCCAGAGGATGTACAGAGTGTTTTACCACAGGTGGTGGCGCATCGTTTAGCCCATTCAGCCGCAGGAACTGGCGCTACAGACTCCACAGCAGTGCAATGGCTGCTCAATGAAGTGGCTGTATTCTAATGAGCGCTTGGCGTCATTGGCTGGCGGCTTGGTGGTCTCGACGTTTGCCGGCACAAACCCGAGTGAAGTTGGGGCAGAAGCATATATTTATCGTGCCCACCATGGCCGGTTATGCATTCGCAGCAGCCTTGTTATTAATGTTGATGGTGGCGATTAATTATCAAAACAGTCTGGCTTATGCGCTAACGTTTTTGTTGGCCTCTGTGGGGCTGCTCAGCATTTTGCATACATGGCGTAACTTGGCAGGCTTACAACTGATAGGTTTGCCAGCAGAGGCCTGCTTTGTCGGCGAAAACGCTCGGTTCCCAATACGTCTGCAAGCTACTCGGCGCACATATCAGGCTATCGGGCTGGGTTGGTTGCGGCAGAAAATGCTAGTAACGGATGTGGCAAAACATTCAGAACAACAGGTTGAGTTGAGTTTGGCCGTCAAGCGTCGAGGCAAGCATAGCGCGGAGCGTATCCGTGTGGAAACACGCTTTCCGCTGGGTATTTGGGTTGCGTGGAGTCAGGTGGATTTAGCGCAAAGCGTGCTTGTTTACCCTAAACCTATAGAAGCACCGCTGGAGTTAGCAGGTGTGGCTGCCGGTGAGGATGCGGTCGAGGGATTAGCTACGGCTGGACGTGGTGTAGATGATTATCAAGGACTGGAGGCCTGGCAGCAAGGCGATTCTTTGCGCCGAGTAAACTGGAAAGCTTGGTCGAAGGGGCAGGGTTTGTGGATTAAGCAGTTTGCTGAACTTAAAGGTGCACAGACGCAATTGAATTTTTCCGCGCTGGGCGGTGATGTTGAATACCGCCTGTCCGTACTCTGTGCACAGGTTCTTAAGCTGACCCAGCAAGAGACTCCCTTTAGTTTGCAACTGCTGGAACAAACCATCGGACCGGGCACAGGGGCTGCACATCAAGCAGAATGTTTAACCGCTTTGGCACTCTTTGCTGGGGCAGAGCATGGCTGAACATAAGATCAAACCCAGTATTCCACGCAATAGCCTAATTTGGCTATTGATTGCCCAAGTGTTGGTGATATTGCCTTTGTTGTGGCATGTCCCCTTGTGGATTATCGGCTTGTGGCTCGTCTGTGCTGCATGGCGCATACAGGTGTTTCGTATGCGTATGCAGTTTCCCAAGGCGATAGTAAAAGTAGCGATGATGGTTAGCGCTGCGTTTGCGGTGTATCTAAGCCGTGGCAGTCTCGTAGGATTAGATGCCGGGGTGGCGCTGCTGTTGACCGCCTTTGTGCTGAAGTTGGTTGAGCTGCGCAGTAAGCGTGATGCGCTGGTGCTGATCTATCTTGGGTTTTTTACGGTAGTTACCAGTTATTTGTTCGATGACAGCATTCTAGCTGCTGGTTATAGCCTGCTTTCTGTCACAGCGTTACTAGCGGCACTGGTTGGATTGCAGCAAACAGTCTTAACAGGACGACCGGGTAAAACGGTAACCCAGGCTGCTGCAATCTTGCTGCAAGCCATTCCCGTAGCGCTGCTGTTGTTTTTGTTTTTCCCGCGTTTAGATCCACTTTGGGTTTTACCAGCGCCAAAGGACAAAGGCGTTACCGGTATTTCGGATCATATGTCTCCGGGCGATATTGCTGAGCTTAGTCAGTCATCAGAGTTGGTTTTTCGTGCCAGCTTTACGGGTGAAATACCGACACAAAACCAGCTGTATTGGCGCGCACTGACCCTGCCGTACTTTGATGGCCGTACATGGCACATGCAAAACATGACCTCTGATTTGCTTGCGCCAGAGTGGCAAGCGCAAGGCGATATGTTGGAATACAGTGTGATTATGCAGCCTAGTTCGCGGACTTGGTTGTACAGCTTGGCGGTGAGTCAGACAGAGCAAAAAGATATTCGACTGATGAATGATTTTCGTTTGCAGCATAATACGCCCATACATCGCACTTATTTGTATCAGGCTCGGGCTTGGCCTGAAGCCCTGGCTGAGCCTAAGTTAAGCCCTGAAAAATACCGCTTCTATTTACAATTGCCGCATAAGGTTAATCCACAGGCGCGGGCATGGGCGCAACAATTACGCCAGAGTTATCCTGATGATGAGTCATTAGTGCGGGCTGTGTTACGTACCTTTAACCAAGGAGAATATTTTTATACCCTAAAACCGCCGCGCCTAGGCAAGCACAGTGTGGATGAGTTTTTATTTGCCACGCAAACAGGTTTTTGTGAGCACTATTCAAGCTCTATGACCTTTGTGTTGCGTGCAGCAGGTATTCCAGCGCGTGTGGTGACAGGCTATCAGGGCGGTGAAGTTAATCGCGCGGAAAACTATGTGCAGGTACGCCAGTATGATGCGCATTCGTGGGTTGAGTATTGGCGTTTGGGTTTTGGCTGGCACAGAGTTGACCCTACGTTTCAGGTGGCGCCAGAGCGTATCGAGCAAGGCTTGCAAGAAGCGTTGCGCGGCGAGAGTTTGAATACCGGACTGTTATCGCCATTAAGTTATCGCCATATAAATTGGATTAATCAGCTAAGAATAAGCTGGGATACGCTTAATTACACGTGGCAGAAAAATGTTTTAGGCTATCAGGCAGAGCGCCAAAAAAACTGGCTTAAAGGTTTGCTAGGTGAAATAAGCTGGCAGCGTATAGGCGTGGGCTTGGTGATTACGATTGCGCTGTTGTTTGCCCTTATATCGCTATGGCTGTTTAAACCTTGGCAAACCAGACTAAGCGAAACTCAACGTCTGTTAAAACAGTTTGAGCGCTTACTGGCAAAGCGCCAATATAAACGCGAACCAGCGGAAGGCTTGCGTGCATTTCAGGCGCGTATTCAGGCAGACTTGTCGCCACCGCAACGGATGGCATTGGATGCCTTTGTGCATAGTTATGAGCAGAACGAATATGCCAATGTCCCCGTTCCCGCTGTGCAGTTGAAGCAGCAGTTACAGACGCTACGCCACAGCTTAGCGGGTCGATAGCATAGCGCAAATGCTTTAAGTTTTAGGTTTAAGCAAACGCTTGTTTTTGTACGCTTATCTGCCGCTCGATAATCTGACAAACCATCTCACAGAGTGCATAGGTTGACTCATCGGTTAGCTGATAAAACACATGAGTGCCCTGCGATTGGCGGGTAATCAAGCCGTGTCGATTAAGGATGGATAGGTGGCGAGAGATGTTAGCTGAGCTGAAGTTGCAACGCTGAGCAAGCTCCCCGACATTGTATTGCCCTTCACCCAGCAGACGCAAAATCTGCAGTCGGGTGGGATCTGACAGCGCTTTAAAGTAGGCCGCTATTTGTTCTAGCGCGTGTGGACTCATTTTTTCCATTGCAATTCTCAAGTTAAACAATGCTGTAGATAAGATAGTTAGATACTTGCATGTTTGCAAGCCTAGTTACATAATAGTTAAGAATCTAATTATATATTTCTGCGGAGAGTGTGCGGGTGAACAATAAACTAGCGATTATCTTAGCGTTCGCGGGTCTTGTCATAAGCGGTTGGGCATCGGCGCAGAGTTCTGCGGCGGTGCAAGTCAAGCGTGCATCTTGGGCCAGCAGTGCTGAGTATGAAGGACAGGTAGAAGCAGTCACTGATACCCGTGTTGCAGCGCAGGTGACCGGCAGAATTAAACAAGTACATGTCAAAGCTGGTGACACAGTCACAGCT
>LFTS01000006.1:3137-5174 GCA_001513435.1 Gammaproteobacteria bacterium DTU040 | reverse complement strand
TACCAGCAAAATGTTTATGGTCGGTACCGTGCCTGAGTGGGCGCAGCGCCTGTGCCAGGTAACACAGGAATGCCTATATAAAGGTATCGAATTAGTCCGCCCCGGCACACGCTTGGGTGATATAGGCGCTGTCATTCAGCAACATGCCGAAAAAAATGGCTATTCCGTAGTGCGCGAATTTTGCGGACATGGCATCGGCACCGTATTCCATGAAGAACCACAAATTTTACACTACGGCAAAGCTGGCACGGGCATGGCGCTGGAAGAAGGCATGACCTTCACCATCGAGCCAATGATTAACCTAGGTCGCGCCGGTACTCGCGTGCTGGGCGATGGTTGGACCGCCATCACTAAAGACCGCAAACTGAGCGCCCAGTGGGAACACACCCTAGCAGTTACCGCCGATGGCTACGAAATTTTTACCCTGCGCAAAGAAGAAACCTTCCCTGCTGTTTTTCCATAATAGCCGTTTACACCGCAAGCCTATGCCTTGCAAGAGGTAACAATGTCCGCTGATAACCTTGTGCTGTTTGATGCTGCCGATTTTAAACTGCGCCTGGCTCAGCATGACAACCAACTAGACGTGTTCCGCTCCACCCTTGAGCATGCACGCTTAACGCTGGATCAATGTTTTTTAGATGGCCGTGATATCGAACAACTGGTGCATGCACGCGCTATGGTTGTTGACCAAATCATCAGTCATGCATGGATACATTTTGGCTTAGAGAACCACAGTAACTGCCTCAGCCTTATTGCCGTCGGTGGCTACGGTCGTGCCGAGTTACACCCCCATTCGGATATCGATTTGCTGGTACTGATGGAGCACGAGCCCAACACGCCTTTGCAAGAGCATATTGGCCAGTTCCTGACTTTTCTGTGGGATATTGGTTTAGAGGTTGGTCATAGTGTACGTACGCTGGCGCAATGCCTTACCGAAGCGACCAATGATTTAAGCATCATTACCAACCTTATGGAAAGCCGCACCGTGATTGGCTCCCACGCACTGCACAAAACCCTAAGCGAGCAACTAGGTCCGCAGTATATGTGGCCCAGCGAAGCGTTTTTCCTAAGCAAACGCGAAGAACAGCGCGCAAGACACGATAAATATAACGACACCGAATACAACCTTGAACCCAATGTGAAAAGCTCACCCGGCGGTCTGCGCGATATCCAAACAATTTTATGGATTGCACAGCGACGCTATGGCATGCGCAGTCTAGCCAGCCTTGAAGCGCCGGGCTTTTTAACCACCAACGAATATCAATTGCTGGTCCGCTCTCAGGCGTTTTTATGGCGTGTGCGTTACGCTTTGCATATGCTGGCTGGACGCGCTGAAGATCGCCTGCTATTAGACTATCAGCACAAGGTTGCTGAGCTGTTTGGCTTTCATGGCGACGATGCTAAGCAGGCTATCGAACACTTTATGCAGCAGTATTACCGCACGGTAATGAGTGTGGCCGAGCTAAGTGATTTTATTAATCAATTCTTTGAAGAAAACATCTTACGCCCAACCAGTACCGCACTGCCGCTACTTTTAAATGAGCGCTTTCGCGTGCGTGATGGCTTTCTTGAGCACGTTGACACAGACGTCTTTCGCAACAACCCTTCTGCTATTTTGGAAGTCTTTGTGCTGCTAGCAAAGCACCCTGAAATCAAGGGCGCACGCTCAGAAACCATTCGCCTGCTGCGCGATCACCGCCACTTAATTAATGATACGTTTCGCTTAGACCCGCGCAATACGGCGCTGTTTATCGAATTATTTTGCTGCCAAGAAGGCGTGCATATGAATCTCAGACGGATGAACAGATACGGGATTCTTGGCCGTTACCTGCCGGAGTTTGGCCGCGTTATAGGGCAAATGCAGCATGACCTTTATCATATTTATACCGTGGATGCGCACAGCCTAAATTTAATCAAACATCTGCGCAAGTTACGTCATGCGGATTTTGCAGAAAAGTTTTCTTTGGCTAGCGCCATTATGAGCCGCCTACCTAAACCAGAGCTCATTTATATTGCAGGTCTTTACCATGATATAGG
>LFTS01000006.1:360-2978 GCA_001513435.1 Gammaproteobacteria bacterium DTU040 | reverse complement strand
CAGCTGTATAGCGAAACCCGTCGTGCACTCAGACGTGGACTGGAAAACCCACTAGAACGCGATGAGCAAATAGAAACCCGACAAGCCAGCGCTTTAAGCTTACTGATCGCTGAAAACATTCCAGAAACTGCGGTTAAGCAATTGTGGGCAACATTGGATGATGATTACTTTCTGCGCCACAGCGTCGGCGATATCACTTGGCATAGCGCCGCATTAGTCCAGCATGGCAACAGCCACGAACCTTTAGTGTTGGTGCGCGAAACCAGCCAGCGCGGATTCGATGGTGGCTCGCAGGTGTTCGTCTATGCCCCTAGTCGCAGCGACCTATTTGCTGCCACCGCAGCCACTTTGGATCAACTGAATCTCAGCATTCTCGAAGCACGCATTATGACCTCCAGCGCGCAAGTCGCCATTGAAAGCTACATTGTGTTAGAAGCCGATGGTGAGCGCATTGGCGATAATCCAGAACGTATTCAGGCCATTCGCCAAGGGCTGAGTAATGCGCTGCACAATCCAGATAAATTCCCTGAAATCATTCAACGCCGTGTGCCTAGGCGCTTGAAACATTTTTCCTTTAGTCCGCAAGTCAACATTAATAATGATGCACAGCGTGCTTACACAGTTGTGGAGGTTGTTGCACCGGATCGACCCGGCTTGCTAGCACGTATTGCGCAAGTATTTTTAGAATTTCACCTGTCGCTGGTAAGCGCCAAAATTATTACTCAGGGTGAGCGCATCGAAGATGTGTTTTTCTTAACCGACAATAACGGCCAGCCTTTAACTGATCCTCAGTTGTGCGGCAGGCTAAAAGAAGCTCTGATAGCACAACTGGCTACCAGTATTAGCTAACCCAAAATTACTCATTAAATAAACAAGGACCACTACATGGATAACCCCATCAACGTTATGACCAGTATCATTATTCTCAGCATGATTGTAATGACGGTCGGTTATACATGGCGAGACAAGGCATGGGGGCCGGCAATCTTGTTGCTTGGTATTCTGGCCATGATGAGCTCGATCAGCTATCGCATTGTTTTAGCCGTCTCAATACCCTAAGGAATAGAGCAATGACTAAGCTAACTCTGTATGGCATCAAAGCCTGCGACACCATGAAGAAAGCCATGAATTGGCTGCAAGAGCACGAACATGTCTTTGAGTTTCATGATTACAAAAAACAAACCATTGACGCCGCCTCATTAGAACGCTGGTGCAACGAGCACGGCTGGGAAACCATTTTAAACCGCAGAGGTACTACCTTTCGCAAGCTCGACGATGATCTCAAACAGGATTTAGACCAAGACAAAGCCATCGCACTGATGCTGGAAAACAATTCCATGATCAAGCGCCCCGTGCTCGACTTGGGCGCGCGCACACTGGTGGGCTTTAAGCCTGATTACTATCAAACTGAACTAGCAAAACGCTGAGCCAACCATGCAGCAACTGCACTCCCCATGGCGGCATCTTTTCCCCGGCATCCAACATCTTAGTCAAGCTGGTCAGGTCTGGCTCGACAGCGCCGCCACCGCACAAAAACCTCAAGTTATGCTGGATGCCTTGCTGCAGCATTATCAGCAGGGCGTTGCCAATGTACACCGCGCCCAGCATCAACCAGGTGAACGCGCCACCATAGCTTTTGAACAGGCACGTCAACAAGCCGCCCACTGGCTGAACGCACCCAGCAGTGACTGCATTCTTTTCACCAAGGGCGCCACCGAGGGTATTAACCTGCTCAGCCATGCGCTGGCAGGACAACTAAAAGCCGGTGATGAAATCCTGCTCAGCGGTTACGAACACCACGCCAACCTACTGCCATGGCAACATCTTGTACAACGGCAACAACTGCAGCTAAAAATTTTACCGGTCGATAACCACGGCACGATCGAGATCGCCCACGCAGCCGACTACTTTAATTCGCGCACGCGCTTATTAGCCATCAGCCCGCTGTCCAACGTGCTGGGGCAACTACACTACCTTGTATGTTAGTCAATAACGATTATTCGTTAAGATAAGAGCAATTTACTGGGGAAGCCGTGGCGACCTTGAGGCAGTTTACTGACCTCGTATGTAGAGTGGCTCCCCGCCTCTTTGCTGATCTCGAAGAGTATCCAGAAGCTCAATAAGAGACTTCGTATATACAAGGTTGAGAGGCAAAAAGTGCGAGGTCGGGGAACCGGTAAGTATTATTACTGATTAGCTTCGAGGATTAAAGGCATGAGTAGTTTTGTTGGCATTGATATTGGTGCAACCGCGTTTGAAGTTGTGATTCGTAAAAACGATAAAAACGGTGCTGTAAAAAGCTACCAGCAAACACCAAAAGACCATGAGAAACTTGCTGCCCAATTGCTTAAATTAAAACCAGCCTGCGTCGTTATGGAGGCCACTGGAATCTATTATTTAAACCTTGCTGTGGTGCTTTTTAACAGCGGTTTAAAAGTCTCAGTGATCAACCCAAACAGCTTTAATCACTTCGCTAAACTGACGCTAACGCACAGTAAAACAGACGGTATTGATGCTGCTTTATTGGCTGAATACGCGCAGCGCATGACGCCGCGTTTATGGACAGCACCTGATCCTAAGCTCCTGTCTCTTCGCGATATTGGTAGACAAATCAATAG
>LFTS01000006.1:0-249 GCA_001513435.1 Gammaproteobacteria bacterium DTU040 | reverse complement strand
TCGCATTGAGCGCATGCGAAATATGGCTTTAGAAATTATTACTAATAATGAAAATTTAAAGCAAAAACTTGAAAATTTAACCGCAGCTGTTGGTATCGGAACTAACAGTGCGATTATGATTATTTGCGAACTGGAGTTACTTCCAGAACATTTAAAATCATCACAGATCAGCCGCTTTGCCGGCCTTGATGTGCGCTTAACGCAATCAGGAACAAGCATTAACAAACCGGGTCGTTTAAGCAAAGCAGG
>LFTS01000220.1 GCA_001513435.1 Gammaproteobacteria bacterium DTU040 | reverse complement strand
TTGGCTGCGGTGAATTATCATTTTGGTTCGAAGAAATCGCTAATTCAGGCGGTTTTTTCGCGCTTTCTAGAACCCTTCTGCGCCAACCTGGATGCTGAGCTGGATCGCTTAGAGGCCAGCCAGCGACAGCCAGAAACTCTAGAGTCTTTGCTAGAGTTGCTGTTGGAGCAAACCCTCAAACTAGAGCCGCGTAACCGCAGTGACTTGTCGGTCTTTATGCGCTTGGTGGGCTTATCTTTTAGTCAAAGTCAGGGGCATTTACGGCGCTATTTAGACGAAAAATACGGCAAGGTTTTTCGCCGTTATGTGGCTTTATTGCATAAAGCAGCGCCGCAAATGTCACCCCTAGAGCTGTTCTGGCGTCTACATTTTATGATCGGCGCAGTGTCCTTTAGCATGTCAGGTATTAAAGCCTTGCGTGCCATGGCCGAAACTGATTTTCATGTTAAAACCTCAACTGAGCAAATTATGCGCATGATGGTGCCATTTTTGGCTGCTGGAATGCAGGCGCCTAGCGCCAAACTAGCTTTAGAAGACGTACAACCTATTGCACTGGAGATGTAAGATTAGTGAAGCTGTATAGAAGCCAAATTGATGCATTATATGTTTCTATTGCGCAACAACGCATGACTGCTTATGCGGGCGAAGAACTGATTCAAACCTATAGTATTTCTACGGCGCTGGCCGGCGCTGGTGAGCAAAAAAATTCCGGCTGTACACCGCGTGGCAAACACTATGTACGCGCTAAAATTGGTGCGGATATGCCTCTGGGTGCGGTTTTTAGCGGACGACGCTGGACGGGCGAAATTTGCACACCTGAACTGCAGGAGCAACACCCTGAACGGGATTGGATTCTAACGCGCATCCTTTGGTTGAGCGGTTGTGAGCTGGGTAAAAACAGGCTAGGCGAAGTAGATACCTTTGCGCGTTATATTTATATTCACGGCACGCCAGATACGCACTTGCTAGGACAGCCCGTATCACATGGCTGTATCCGCATGGAAAACCAAGAGCTGGCTGAGCTGTTTAATCAGGTGAGCGTCGGTACTTTAGTGCACATTAATGAGAAGTGATTGTTTTGATGAGTATTTTTTATAAGGAAGAAGTTTTATGCAAGGCTCATTAATGTTGGATTTGCAGGGCACTTGGTTAACTGCCCACGAGCGCGCTATCTTGCGTCAGCCGCAAGTGTGTGGTGTGATTCTTTTTGCGCGTAACGTTGAGCATCCGGATCAGGTCGCAGAACTGTGTCGCAGCATTAAAGCGGTACGTAATGATTTGTTAATTTCTGTTGACCAAGAG
>LFTS01000164.1:5194-9244 GCA_001513435.1 Gammaproteobacteria bacterium DTU040 | reverse complement strand
GCAAAGACTCTAGAGTTTCTGGCTGTCGCTGGCTGGCCTCTAAGCGATCCAGCTCAGCATCCAGGTTGGCGCAGAAGGGTTCTAGAAAGCGCGAAAAAACCGCCTGAATTAGCGATTTCTTCGAACCAAAATGATAATTCACCGCAGCCAAATTAACCTGAGCCTTACTGGTTATAAGGCGTAGTGAGGTCTCCGCAAATCCTTTTTCCGCAAACAATGTTTCCGCTGCATCTAAAATACGTTCAACTGTGTCTAACTGAGCCATATCTATACTCAAAAACAATAAAAATCAAACATACGTTTTAAACGTAATCACTGTCAAGATTTTAAATGAGCAACAGGCGGTTTAGTCTATATAGGCGGCCTAACTCAGGATTCACAAAACTTCTTGCGATTGTTGATCTGCATGGTAAGACGAGCGTACCAAAGGACCCGACGCCACATTCTTAAAGCCCATCTTCAGACCCTCCTCCGCAAACCACGCAAAGATGTCTGGGTGCACATAGCGCTGTACCGGCATATGATCCCGTGAAGGTTGTAAATACTGCCCCAAGGTCAGCATATCAATCTGATGCTCACGCATACGCTGCATCACCTCGATCACTTCCTCGTCAGTTTCTCCCAGTCCTAGCATTAAGCCCGACTTGGTTGGCACTTGGGGTGTTGTCTGCTTAAAACGCTCCAGCAAATCCAATGAACCCTCAAAGTCTGAACCTGGACGAGCTGCACGGTACAAACGCGGCACGGTTTCTAGGTTGTGGTTAAACACATCCGGAGGAGTCTGGGCTGTAATTGCCAACGCCACTTCTTCACGCCCACGGTAGTCCGGCACCAGAGTTTCAATCTGAATATTCGGTGACAACGCCCGTATTTCGCGTACACAATCAGCAAAATGCTGCGCCCCGCCATCACGCAAATCATCGCGGTCAACCGAAGTAATCACCACATAGTTCAAGCCCATATCCGCAATGGCTTTGGCGAGGTTATGCGGCTCATTCGCATCCAATGCATTGGGACGGCCATGGCCCACGTCGCAAAACGGGCAACGGCGGGTGCAGATATCACCCATAATCATAAAGGTAGCTGTACCGCTAGAGAAACACTCACCCAAGTTTGGACAGGAGGCTTCTTCACATACGCTGTGCAATTTGTGCTTGCGTAGCGTTTGTTTAATACCCTCAACTGCAGGCGAAACCGGCACTTTAACCCTAATCCAATCAGGTTTACGCAGCACATCATCCGTTGGAATCACTTTGATCGGAATACGTGCCAGCTTTTCAGCACCACGTAGTTTTACTCCAGTTTCAACAGGACGCGATTTTTGCGCTGCAGCTTGGGTTTGCTTATTCATAATTCGATGCCACCGTTTTGCGGGATAATGTGTTGGTAGCCAAGCTCTGCGCTAAGGATAGTGCTTAGCTGTTGCCCGACCTCAATTAGATTAACAGGTGTTTGTACGAGCGCGGCCATATGGGTCATAGCCAAGCCTTGATAACCACAGGGATTAATGCGCTGGAAAGGCTGTAAATCCATGTCCACATTCAGTGCTAAGCCATGGAAAGAACAGCCTCTACGGATACGCAAACCCAGCGATGCAATTTTCGCCTGACCCACATACACACCCGGTGCGTCAGGTTTGGCATACGCCTCAATACCGTAACCAGCTAGCAGCTTGACCAAAGTAGTTTCTAGTTTAGAGACCAGCTCGCGCACGCCCATTTGCGCGCGGCGTACATCAATTAACACATAGGCTACCAACTGGCCAGGACCGTGATAGGTCACCTGCCCGCCACGATCCACCTGTACCACTGGAATATCGCCGGGCATCAGCAGATGCTCAGCCTTGCCAGCCTGCCCCTGCGTAAAAACAGCTGGGTGCTCCAGTAACCAGATTTCATCTAGGCTCTGCTCGTCACGTGTATCGGTAAAATGTTGCATCGCATGCCAAACAGGTTCATAAGGAACCATACCTAGATTGCGTAGCTGGATATGTCTGGGCATTAAAGCACCATGCGTACCATGCCAGTCTCGCGTAACGCTTCATTAAGCTTGCTTAGATGTTCTTCACCGTGCGCGGTAATACATACCCGCACCGAGATAAAACGACCATTGCTGCTTAAGTGCTGTTCTACCTGCTGCTCAAAATCAGGGCAGTGTTGGCAGACGACGCCCACTACCGTATCAATAAATTCATCGCAGTTATCACCAATAATTTTTATTGGATAGTCTGCACAAGGAAACTCTATTTTGGGGGGCTGGGGTTCTACTTTGCTCATAATTTGACCGCTAACCATGTAATCCTAGGCACGTTTGACTCACGCACCCTGGGCTTAAATTAATTAAATAAGTTATAAAAAAACAAACGTACACTGTCCCATATACGTTTAAAGAAACCACCCTGCTCTACAGTTTCTAGGGCAACCAAATCAGCGCTATGCAATAACTCACCACTTAAACGCACTTCAACAATGCCCAGGCGTGTACCCTTTTCTATCGGGGCAACGATTCCCTTATCTAACACGGCTTCTGCTGTCAATTTTTGCGCTTGGCCGCGCGGAACTGTCAGAGTGAGGTCTTTAACTAGACCTACGTCAATTTGATTTTTGCTGCCCTTCCAAACAACCGGACTGGCTAACGCCGTACCTTTAGGATAAAAGGTTCTGTTTTCAAAAAATCTAAAGCCGTAGGTTAATAATTTCTGTGTTTCTGCAGCACGACTGGCTTCGTTCTTGGTTCCAAAAACCACTGAAATTAAACGCATGTCATCACGCACTGCAGACGCGACTAAACAGTAACCCGCTTCATCCGTATGACCCGTTTTTAAGCCGTCTACGGTGCTATCGCGCCAGAGCAATAGGTTTCTGTTTTGCTGCTTAATATCATTAAAAATAAATTCTTTTTGTGCGTAGATTGCATAATGCTCAGGCTCATCATAGATAATCGCCCGCGCCAATTTAGCCATATCTATAGCTGACGAATAATGATTCTCCATCGGCAAACCTGTCGCATTTAAAAAGTGCGTATTGGTTAAGCCAAGGTTTTTGGCGGTGGCATTCATCATGCTGGCAAAGGATTCTTCACTGCCGGCAATGTATTCAGCCAACGCCACGCTAGCATCATTACCGGACTGAATAATTACACCACGAAGCAGGTCAATTACCGAAACCTGTTTACCCACCTCAATAAACATGCGTGAACCGCCTGTGCGCCAAGCTTTCTCGCTAATAGTTACGAGGTCATCTTCAGCAATTTGACCGTTTTGTATTTCTTTAGTAGCGATATAGGCCGTCATCAGTTTAGTCAAACTAGCTGGCGGCAATTCTTCTTGCCCATTATGCTCAACCAATATTTTCCCTGTTTCAGCATCCATGAGCACATAGGATTTAGCAGCTAACGTAGGCATGCTTGGAATTACCAGCTGGGCGGCATATGCATGACTTGTAAGGGTAAGCAAGGCTAAACAAAGTAGTTTATAAACACGTTTTTTGAGTTTCATTTTTATTCCAATTCCAGCCAAATCAATGTGATTCGTTGTGCAGACTAATTATTAAAAACTAGAGACGGGGTTGCTAAGTTAGCTTCCCGGATTCGCTGCTGTAAGAGTTCAGCGTCGTCGCGTGATGCAATGGGTCCGATACGCACGCGGTGCAGAACCTGCTCTTCAATGACCACGGAGCTCACAAATACCGTGCTTTGCGTCATATCTGTCAGCTTATCACGTAACAGCTGCGCCGCATCCGGATTCGCAAAAGCACCCGCCTGCAGATACAGACCCGTGGTGATATTGTGCGTGGCTTGCTGCTGTATCTGTAACGGCAATACAGCGCCCGCATGCTGTGCCAATGGTGGTTCATACTGTTCCTCAGCGTCTTGCTTAAACGTATTCGAAGCTTGATAAGTACCCATCACCGGCGTTTGCTTGCCCTGCTGTGCCCACCACTGTTCAGGATTAATTCCTTCTACTTTTACTCTAGCCACGCCTTTTTCGGCAAAACCCAGCTTTTTCGCAGCTGCAAAAGAAAGGTCAATAATGCGATCCGCATAAAAAGG
>LFTS01000164.1:0-5137 GCA_001513435.1 Gammaproteobacteria bacterium DTU040 | reverse complement strand
AACGTCTTGTGCGCTGCGGTCATGCCGTACAGATCGTATTTTTCACCATTGGCGGTGTCTTGCCCATGAAACTTGGTACCGTACCAAGACGCCAAGCCCGTTTCTTGGTACTGGCTTGCATCCTGTATAGGGTAATATTTTTTACCTAAAACCGCATAGGGCGCTGCTTTATAAGGACCATAATGAGGCGTTGGTACGGCGTCAGGTATGCTGGACACATCTTTATCCCACCAGGGCGCACCATCTTTTGCCGTACGCTTAATGGTTTGAGTCGCAGCAGGCATAGATGCTTCTGGCTGACTGACCATCTTGCCTCTGTTTTGGCAGCCTGAGATAGACACTGCTATGGCTAGCAGCCAGCAAAACTTAGATATTGGTTTTCTCATTACGCTTAATCCCGATACTGCTGTGCAAGTTCGTGTGCCAACTGTGTTACTGCCATGGCGTACATTTCACTGCGGTTATACTTGGTAATAGTTTGGAAGTTTGTTAACCCCAACCAATACTCATCACCCTGCTCTGCGGCCAATTTAAAGGCCGTCACCATAGCATCATCATTGACCGTTTGCTCTGTGCTCCACCCCATGGCTGCTAGTTCTTTAAAACTATGCTTAGGCGTCAAAGAACCTGTTAAACCCTGCTCCGCTGCCTGGCTATTTAACTGTGCCTGTACGGCAACGTCCTGCTCAGGCTGCCAGCCATGCTTAATAAAATAATTAGCCACGCTGCCAATAGCATCCTCAGCATCAGTCCAAATATTTATTTTACCGTCCTGATTAAAATCTACCGCATACGCACGAAAACTTCCCGGCATAAACTGCGGCAAACCCATTGCACCTGCATAAGAGCCTGTTAACTCGGTTGGCTCAAACAGTTCTTCGCGTACCAGCAACAAAAACTCTCTTAACTGTGAACGAAAAAAAGGCGCGCGCGGTGGGTAATCAAAGCTCAATGTCGATAACGCATCCAGTACGCGATAACGACCGGTATTGCCACCGTACATGGTTTCCACACCTATAATAGCCACGATAAACTCTGCCGGAACGCCATATTCTCGCTCTGCTTGCGCCAGTGCTTGCTCATGTTCGCGCCAAAACGCTAGACCTTTATCAAGGCGTTGCTGGGTTAAAAAAATGGGTCTATATTCTTTCCAAGGCTTCACCCGCTCGGCCGGGCGCGAAATCGCATCTAAAATACTCTGTTGCTTTTTTGCTTGACCTAAAACCTGCTGTAAATATTCGGCTGAAAAGCCATATTCAAGCACCATTTCTTCAATAAAATCCTGTACTTGAGCTTGTTCAGTATAGTTTTGCGCCATAGCTGTAGACAGCCCACAGCTTAACAACAAAGCAGATAGAGTTTTCTTAATCACAATCACCTTCCATAAAAGCTAGATTTACGCATAAGAAATCCATTTTCTATGTGTATGAATCGCCATCAAAATACCAAAACCTGACAGCAGTGTTACCAAGGATGTTCCGCCAAAACTAATGAAGGGCAGGGGCACTCCCACCACGGGTAGCAGCCCGCTAACCATGCCTATGTTAACAAAAACATAGATGAAAAATGTCAGTGTAATAGAGCCCGCCAACAGCTTATTAAAGACTGTTTGTGCCTGCAAAGTAATAATAAACGCACGCGCAATCAACAATAAATAACAGAGTAAAAGCAGGCACACACCCACCAAACCAAACTCTTCAGCGAGTACCGCAATAATAAAGTCAGTATGGCTTTCAGGTAAAAAATCCAAATGCGACTGGGTTCCTGCCAACCAACCTTTACCCGTAGTACCGCCAGAACCTATAGCGGCTTTAGACTGAATAATATTCCAGCCACTGCCCAGCGGATCGCTCTCTGGACTTAAAAAGGTCATAACACGCTGACGCTGATAACTGCGCAAAAAAAACAGCCAGGTCACTATACCTGCTGGCACAGCCGCCGCTATAGCAGCAATAATCCAACGCCAACGCAAGCCGCTTAAAAACAACACAAACAAGCCCGAAGTCGCTACCAACAAGGATGTACCCAAATCGGGCTGGCGTGCAATAAGCGCACAGGGCAGCACAATCAACAACAAACTGACCACGATGTGTTTAAAAGTCGGCGGCAGATTATGACGCACTAAATACCATGCGACAGCGAGCGGCATAAATAATTTCATTAATTCTGAGGGTTGAAAACGCATGACGCCTGGAATATTTATCCAGCGGGTCGCCCCCATGGCGCTATGCCCCATCACCTCAACCACAACCAACAGGCCAAAACCAATTATGTATAATCCTGCTGCCCAACGCGCCATCAGCCTTGGTTCTAGCTGAGCGATAACAGCCATGACAAATAAACCCACTGCAAAAGAGCTTGCCTGCTTAATCAGCAAAGCTTCACTTTTACTGCCCGCGGAATACAGAATAAATAACCCCACGCTACCAATCAGCAAAATTAACAGCAATAACCAACCATCTAAATGCACCCGCTGCAACAAAGAAACTCGACGACGCGTCACATCACCGCTATCAAGCAAAGCATCGAATTTCTTCTGCATTATTCTGTTTCCTGAGTCTGTGGCTCAATGTCTTCATCAGCCGTTGGGCCAAGCAGCCAGCCATCCAATACCATTTTTGCTACCGGCGCTGCTACACCTGAGCCAGACTCACCGTTCTCCACCATTACAGCAACAGCTATTTGCGGGTTCTCTGCGGGAGCGTAGGCAATAAATAAAGCATGGTCACGGTGGCGCTCTTGCACCTTATCACGGTCGTATTTTTCACCCTGTTTAATGGCAACCACTTGTGCTGTACCGCTTTTCCCTGCGATTCTGTATGGCGAGCCTTCACCCACTTTTCTCGCTGTACCTCTGGCTCCATGCATCACGCTTTCCATACCGTCACGCACCGACTCCCAATACTTACTGTTAGATAACTTAATATCCGGGTGTGGGGATTCATCAGTCACGGGCACGCCACCTACTGTTTTAGCCAAATGCGGACGTACCCACTTACCACGAGTGGCCATTAAACCAGTCGCATGCGCCAACTGCAGCGGCGTAGATTGCATATAGCCCTGACCAATACCCAGAATTAAAGTTTCACCTGGATACCAAGGCTGACGATAGCGCGCACGCTTCCAATCTCTGGAAGGCATCAGGCCGGCACTTTCCCCAAACACATCCAAGGCTACCCGCTGACCAAAACCAAAGCTGTCCATGTATTTGTGTAAATTATCGATACCTAGCTTATAAGCCAGATCATAGAAGTACGTATCATTGGAACGTGCTATAGCTAAATCAAGATCCACCCAACCATCGCCAAGACGGTTCCAGTTGCGGTACTTGTGGGTATTGTTGGGTAGTTGATAAAACCCTGGATCAAACACCTTGCTGCTCGGTGTTATCACTCCTGTATCCAGACCTGCAACAGCCACCATGGGTTTAATGGTTGATCCAGGCGGATACAGACCGCGTAAAACCCGATTAAACAAAGGCTGATCGATTGAGTCCCTTAGCTCGCCATAGGCTTTAAAACTAATCCCTGTAACAAACAGATTGGGATCAAAGCTTGGCTCACTGACCATAGCTAGAATCTCACCCGTATCAGGCACTAAAGCAACCACCGCGCCACGCCGCCCTGCTAGCGCTTTTTTGGCTACCTGCTGTAATTCATAATCCAGCGTTAAATAAATATCCTTACCGGATTGAGCTTCGTTACGTTTCAGTACGCGCAAGACGCGTCCACGGGCATTCGTTTCCACTTCCTCGTAGCCCACTTCGCCGTGTAGCTCATCTTCGTAAAACCGCTCAACGCCTGTTTTGCCGATATGGTGCGTGCCGCTGTACCGTACTTTATCGAGTTTTTTTAGCTCATCTTCGTTAATACGACCGACATAACCCACCGAGTGAGCAAAGCTTTTACCCTTGGGGTAGTAACGCACCAGATGCGCAGCTACCTCAACCCCGGGCAAACGGAACTGATTGATCGCGATAAGTGCGATCTGCTCTTCTGATAATTCAAATAAAATAGGTACCGGCTCAAAAGGACGTCGCGCCTGTGCAACCCGCTCTTCAAACAACATGAGGTTTTCTTCATCGAGCTGCAAAACCTCGACAATCTTTTGCAGTACATCTTGCCACTCGCCGGCACGCTCTTTGGTGATGGTCAAACTAAAGCTGGGTCGATTTTCCGCTAAAATGACACCAGTGCGATCGTAGATTAAACCGCGCGTGGGCGGCAAAGGCTGCACATGAATGCGGTTGTTTTCAGCCAAAGTGGAGTGGTGTTCATACTGCACAACCTGCAAATAATACATGCGCGCTACCAACACCATCGATAGCAATAAAATGAACACGCCAGTCATCATTAAACGAGAATGGATCAAACGTTTGTCGCGCGCATGATCTTTTAATCGAATAGGTGATGACATAAAAGTAAGCTCTATTTACTTATGATAGGGATGACCGCTTAACACAGTCCAAGCACGGTAGATTTGTTCGCCCACCAAAATACGCACCAAAGGATGGGGCAAGGTCAGCGCTGATAAGGACCATTTCTGGTCACTACGTTCAATCACCTGCTGCGCTAAGCCTTCGGGTCCGCCCACCATTAGATTGACGGTGCGTGCGTCATTGCGCCACTTATCCAGCTCCACCGCCAGCTGTTCGGTACTCCAAGCCTTACCCTTCACCTCTAGGGTAACTACAATCTCGCCTGGCTGAACCTTGGCCAGCATCAGATCACCCTCCTGACGAATCAGGCGAGCAATATCAGCATTTTTACTGCGCGTGGATAGGGGTATTTCAACCAACTCAAGCTGTAGCTCGGGCGGCATACGCTTAGCATAGGTGTGCCAGCCCTCCTCCACCCAGCGCGGCATTTTACTGCCTACAGTGATTAAACGAACACGCACTCTTTAATCTCTCTGCACAGTACCCTGCTCTATACGGCTTTGTTCAGCACCCTGCCAAAGCTTTTCTAAGTCATAAAACTCGCGTACTTCTTCTTGCATGATATGCACCACCACATCACCCAAATCAATCAGCGCCCACTCACCATTGTCTAACCCTTCACTGCCCAAAGGTTTGCAGCCTTGCTCTTTGGCCTTGACCAAAACAGCATTAGCAAGTCCTTTAACATGACGCGCCGAC
>LFTS01000111.1 GCA_001513435.1 Gammaproteobacteria bacterium DTU040 | reverse complement strand
TGACAGCTTTGCTGCAACTAATGAACTGGACTGACACAGCAGGCGCGCCACTCACAGTGGCTGCAGTGCAAGGCAATATTGAGCAGTCCATGAAGTGGGATCCAGCTCAGGTTAGTAACCAGCTTATTCTTTACCAGCAGCTAAGCTTAACCACACCTCAGGTTGATCTACTAATCTGGCCAGAAAACGCCATACCTGTTTTGCAAACTAGCGCTACAGAATTTTTGCGCCATCTCGACACCTTTGCACAACAACGCCAATCTGCGCTGATTACCGGCATTCCTATGCGTCATCTAAACAGTGAAGGCCAAGCAAAACTTTACAACGGCATCACCACCCTGGGCGATGCCTCGGGTGAATACCTTAAGCAAAAATTAGTGCCCTTTGGTGAGTACGTGCCATTACAAGACCTGCTTCGCGGTGTCATTGAATTATTTGATCTACCCATGTCCGACTTTGTCCGCGGGCCCAGCAATCAACCACCACTTATGGCCAAACAGCAACGCATTGCCCCCTATATTTGCTATGAAGTGGTCTATCCGGATTTTGCGCGTAAGCTGGCCGCACACAGTGAAATTTTGCTCACTATCAGCAATGACACTTGGTTTGGCACCTCGATTGGTCCTCTACAACACCTGCAAATGGCGCAGATGCGCGCATTAGAAGCCGGCCGCTGGATGATCCGTGCAACCAATAACGGTGTGACCGCGATTATCAATCCACAGGGACGTATCGAACAGCAAATACCGCAGTTTGAACAAGGTGTACTCGTGGGTGAGGTTAAACCTATGCAGGGCTTAACACCTTATTTGCGCTTTGGCTCTTGGCCGTTAGTTCTTGTCTGCGTGTTGGTACTCGGACTGGGTTTGCGCAAGCGCTAATAGCGCACTGCCTATATCTATATTTGTATGGGTGTATTCGCCCGAAAGGCGAACGCCAAGAATTAGCGTAGGGGGGAGTCGTTCGAGCCAAGCTGTAGGTAACGACTGAGACAGGCTCAACTAGAATGCAACACTGGCTGAGCCTGTCAAAACCGCTGCTCAAACCTGTGGGGGTCACAAGCCTGAGCCTATTATCCTACTTCTTTACTGCTGTTTGTTATCCTGCTCAGCCTCAGCATCAGTTTGGGTCGCCTCAGCAGCAGTCGGCTTGACCTCTGACTGCGACTGCTCTGCCACTTCAGCTTCAACCTCAGGCTTAGCCACTTCGTGCTCTACCTTTTCGGTTGCTGGAGTTTGTGCAAGCATGTCTATCTGCTGCACAGGCTCTTGGAGCAGGCTTTGCTGCTGTACTTCAGCTGCAGGCTCTGCGGCTGGGGCCTGAGCAACACTTTCTGCTTGCGCTTTTGCAGCCTGCTCTTTTGCTAGGCGTTCTAAACGACGACGCTCACGCGGGTCGTTTGGCGCGCGACCTACGGGGCGTACGGGTTGCTCTGGGGCAACCGGCTCTGTCTTCGCTACAACTGGAGCTGCTGGCTCTTCAGCCTTCAAACCAAGGCTTTTCTGCACTACTTCAGCTTGCGCTGGCTCGGATTTTTCAGGTGTCGGTGTCGACTCTTGCGGTTCGCTAATTTGCAATAAAGCCTTAGGCTCTTCAATTTGAATCGCAGGAGTTGAAACTTCGGCTACTTTTTCAGCGTTCGGATCAAAGCCAACAACAGCCTCTTTTACAGGCCGCTCATCGCTTGGTTTAGTGGGCTGCTTTGCTGCAACCGGGACTTGACGCTCATCATTACTTACAGCCTGCTCTGTGGTCGCCGCTGCAGAATCCTGGCTGTTATCGCTCTCACCGGTATCCGGTTGACGATCACGGCGCGTAGGACGACGACGTTGGCCGCGTGTGCGACGACGTGGACGCTCTTCTTCAGTTTGTCCATTGGTGCTCTGTTGGTTTTCAACATTCAACTCATCATCCGCTTTGTCTACCGACTCAGCATCACGTGGGCGGCGCGCGGTAGATGAAGATTGCTCTTCATTGTTATTTTGCGTGCGTGTTTGCGGGTTACGCGTGGTTCTCTTTTCTGCTGGCTCAGCAGTGCGCGTATCACGGCTTGGACGCTCACGACGGGTAGACTGAGTTTCTTGATTATCACGATTTTCACGTGGTTCGCGGTTATCACGGTTTTTACGCTCGTCATCACGCTGACGAGAGTCGCGGTTATTGCGCGGATTCGCTGTACGTGTATTACGACGTCCATCCTGCTGAGTGGTGCGCGCTGTTTCCGGTTTTGCCTCAGGCTTGGCAGGCTCTTCTTCTTTGCTAGCAAAGATACCCACCAAAGACTTAACCAAACCTTTCAGCAACCCTGCCTCTGCTACTCGTGCCTGTGGATGAGGACTGCGCGTTTGCGGGTTAGGCGCTTGACGTGTTACAGCATTACGATCTGCCACACCGGTTTTCACTACTGCTTCTTCACGCACCAGCGAGCGTGTTGTGCTGGCTGCTACAGAGGTATCTTCCGATTCTTCCGCCGACATTTCGTAGCTCGACAGGCCAGACAAAGCTTCAGGGCTATCTTCACGTACACGCGTCACTTCAAAGTGCGGGGTATCTAGATGTTCATCAGGAAGGATAAAAATACGTACACGGGTACGCAGTTCAATTTTCGTAATTGCATTGCGCTTTTCATTCAACAAGAAAGCTGCTACTTGCGTAGGCACACGTGCACGCACTTCTGCAGTGCGCTCTTTTAGAGCTTCTTCTTCGATTAAGCGTAAAATTGCCAAGGAAATAGACTCAACATCACGAATCACACCCTGGCCATTACAGCGTGGGCAAACCACGCCGCTGGTTTCACCCAGGGACGGACGCAGACGCTGACGGGACATTTCTAACAAGCCAAAGCGTGAAATACGACCAATTTGTACTCGGGCACGGTCTGCTTCCAAACACTCACGCATGCGCTCTTCTACGGCACGCTGGTTTTTCATTGGCGTCATATCGATAAAGTCGATAACAATCAGGCCACCAATATCACGCAGGCGTAATTGACGAGCAATTTCTTCTGCCGCTTCAAGGTTGGTTTGTAGGGCTGTTTCTTCAATATCACTACCGCGTGTAGCGCGTGCGGAGTTAATGTCAATGGATACCAACGCTTCTGTTGGGTCAATCACCAAGGCGCCGCCGGACGGCAGTTTAACTTCGCGCTGGAAAGCCGTTTCAATTTGGCTTTCAATTTGGAAGCGGTTAAACAGTGGAACACTGTCCTGATACTGCTTAACTTTATTGGCATAGACCGGCATAACCTGCTGAATAAAGCTCAGCGCTTCATCATAGGCTTCAACCGAGTCGATCAATACTTCACCGATATCCTGACGTAAATAGTCGCGAATAGCGCGGATAATCACGTTACTTTCTTGATAAATAAGGAAAGGTGCGCTACGACCCACGGCAGCCTCTTTGATGGCTGTCCAAAGTTGGACGAGATAATCCAAGTCCCACTGCAATTCTTCAGAATTACGTCCCAAACCTGCCGTACGGACAATTAAGCCCATATCAGCAGGTGCATTCAGACTGCTGAGCGCCTCACGCAACTCGGTACGCTCATCTCCTTCAATACGGCGAGAGATACCACCTGCACGGGGGTTGTTAGGCATCAGTACTAAATAGCGACCTGCCAGACTGATAAAAGTTGTTAACGCTGCGCCCTTGTTGCCGCGCTCTTCTTTATCAACCTGAACAATAACTTCCTGGCCTTCATTAAGCACATCTTTGATGTTGACGCGGCCGCCATCAAATTGCTTGTTAAAGTATTCGCGGGAAATTTCTTTGAGGGGCAAAAAGCCATGACGTTCTGAGCCGAAGTCAACAAAAGCGGCTTCTAAACTAGGCTCAATCCGAGTGATACGTCCTTTGTAGATGTTGGATTTTTTTTGCTCACGAGCGCCCGACTCGATGTCTAGATCAAACAAACGTTGACCATCCACCAAAGCAACACGCAACTCTTCGGGCTGAGTTGCGTTAATTAGCATTCTTTTCATTGTTTACCAAGTTTCCGTAGTCACGGAAAGCAATTGGCACACGACCTCATTGGTTGTGCGGGGTTCGCGCAGTCAGCGGGTAGCTAACCGTGTCTAGCAAACAGCAGATAATCTGGTGCTGCGACAGCGTATCCATTTGTTCAGCGCAGGCGCTGGTTAAAATCAGGAGGAGGAATCAATATAAACGCGGACGCTTTGGCATCTAAGCTCTTGTTCGAGCTACGCTGTTCAGTGATTGTGCATCTCCACCCTTCACAATACCTATGAAAACTCGGGTGCCGCTCGGCTTTCCATGAGCGGGTTTATCAAAAACAAACGCTTTAACAGCGTTTGCGGATTATTTTTCAGGCCAATTTCATTAAACTTTAAATTGAGCAGCCTGTTACTCAAGCTAAACTGCGGTTCAGGACGCTGATATTTAAGTTAGATTATGCGCCTTCATTAACAAGCTCTAGTGTGATTACGGGGGTGTTACAACCGGTGTCTAGCAACACAGAACCTCTACAATCAATATACTTGGTTCTGCACGTCGCTGCGTCTGTGCTAACAACCCACTAAGAGCTCACTTACAGTTCCGACTACTTACTTAAGTTAGCTTGCTGAATATAACAGCATCTGGGGGCTGCTTCAATTGCTATAAAATTGTTATGCTATGCAACATGACTAAGACCACCCCAGATCTTCCTACAAAAGTACAGCATATCGAGATCGAAGCCAGTTACGCTGGGCAACGAATAGATAATTTTTTGCTGACCCGTTTAAAAGGCGTACCCAAAACGCTCATCTACCGCATTTTACGCAAAGGTGAAGTGCGGGTGAATAAGGGCCGCATAAAACCTGATTATCGTTTATGTGCTGGTGATGTTTTGCGTATTCCACCCGTACGCGTCAGTGAACCTAACGCTCCCGCCCAAATTGCCCAAGGTTTATTAGCACGCCTTGAAGCGGCTATTGTTTATGAAGACAACAGCTTGCTGGTGGTGAACAAACCCGCTGGCATTGCCGTACATGGCGGCAGCGGCTTAAATTTCGGCATTATCGAAGCCTTCCGCCAATTACGTCCACAATGCAGCGAGCTTGAATTGATACACCGTCTCGACAGGGATACATCGGGTTTGCTGATGTTGGCGAAAAAACGTAGCCAATTACGTCACCTGCATGAAGCCTTGCGTAACGGCACCATTGATAAAGGCTATCTGGCTCTCGTCTCCGGGCGCTGGCCAGCGAGTCGTAAACGTGTCGATGCTCCACTGATGCGCAGTAATTTACGCTCCGGTGAGCGCATGGTTGAAGTCAATCAAGCCGGTAAAGACTCATTAACTGAGTTTAAAGTTATCCGCCGTTTTGCTGATTTCGCCACGCTGGTACAAGCCAACCCTATTACTGGCCGCACCCACCAAATCCGCGTACACGCTCTGTATGCCGGTCATCCAATCGCTGGTGACAGCAAGTATGGTGATGAAGAGTTCTCTAAAGCCATCCGCGAGCTGGGCGGCAAACGCCTGTTTTTGCACGCGCACTTTCTTAAGCTTAAGCTCAGTGATGGGCAAGCAATAGAGCTGCACGCTGAACCCGATGAAGGCTGGCAGCACGTTTTGGAGTCTTTGAGTGAATAAAAATATTCGCCTCCTAATCTTTGATTGGGACGGCACGTTAGTAAAATCCTTACCACGTATTGTTGAAGCCATGCAAGTTGCAGCGCAACACTGCCAAATCCCACCGCGTAGCACTGATGAAATTCACGCCATTATCGGCCTATCCTTACTGGAAGCCTTTGATGTGCTGTATCCTGAGGTTAATGATGAACCGCTACGGGAAACTTTCCGTCAGGCCTATGCCAAGCATTATTTCTTTTTGGAACAGCAACCCTCGCCTTTTTATCCCGGTGTACGTGATGCGCTGGACGATTTTAAAGCAGCGGGCTATCAATTGGCAGTCGCCACTGGAAAAAGCCGACGTGGCTTAGACCTTATTTTGCGCGGTCATCAGCTAGAAGATTTTTTCCATATCACGCGCTGCGCTGATGAAACCAAAGGCAAACCGAACCCCTTAATGTTGCAGCAGATATTGCAGCACTGCCATAAAACACCTGAGCAAGCCATCATGGTCGGTGACTCACCCTTCGACTTACAAATGGCGAATAACGCACAGATCGCTGGTGTCGCGGTCAGTTATGGTGCGCAACCATTAGATATTTTACTCGCAGAGCAGCCCGTTTTAGCTATTGATCATTTCGATGAATTAGCACACTGGCTGGCTAAGTAGACTTAAGAGATACACACAGGAACAACAGCATGTCCGAGCAATGGAAAGAAGAAAAATCTGATAACTGGAACGAGCAACCCAGCGCGCAAAAACAGCAAGCGCCGCAAGACAGCGCCGATACAAAAACGTGGAAGCTGCTAGAAAAAGCCGTTTTAGCCAGCGTGCAAGAACAAAAACGCTCACGTCGATGGGGTATTTTTTTCAAATCACTGACGTTTTTGTATTTGTTTGGCGCGATTTTTTTGTTTTCGCCAAGCCTAACCATGGATAAAAAGTCACCCGGCACCAGTCACACAGCTCTTATTGAAGTGCGCGGTATGATTGCCGATGGTGAAGAAGCCAGTGCCGACAAGATAGTCAGCGCGCTGCGCCATGCGTTCCAAGACAGTGACACCAAAGGAATTATTCTGCGCATTAATAGCCCAGGTGGCAGTCCGGTGCAGTCGGGTTATATTTACGATGAAATTCAACGCCTGCGTCAACTGTACCCACACATCAAAGTCTATGCCGTGATTAGCGATCTAGGTGCTTCAGGTGCTTACTATATTGCCAGCGCTGCCGACGAAATCTATGCCGATAAGGCAAGCCTTGTGGGTTCTATCGGTGTTACCGCTGCCAGCTTTGGTTTTGTCGATACGCTGAAAATGCTTGGCGTCGAGCGTCGTGTATATACATCAGGCGAGCACAAAGCTTTTCTGGATCCCTTCCAACCACAAAAAGCTGAAGAAACTGAATTTTGGAAAACCGTATTAAATACGACGCATGAGCAGTTTATTAATAGCGTGAAACAAGGGCGCGGTGAGCGTTTGAAATTTGACGCACATCCAGAGCTGTTTTCCGGCCTAATCTGGACCGGAGAACAAGCGTTAAAGATGGGTTTAGTTGATGCGCTGGGTAACAGCAGCTTGGTTGCGCGCGAAGTGATTGGCGTAGACAACATTCAAGACTTCAGCATCCAAGACTCGCCTTTTGATCGTTTTGCAAAACGTTTTGGTGCGAGTGTGGCAGAACGTCTAGCTATGTGGCTAGGATTACAACAAGCTCCGGCAATTCGGTAAATCGAGTTACTCGGAGTTTGCGCCTATCTTTTCCATCAACGCCCTAGTTTCTTCATCTATGCGCTCTAAACGAATGCTGACCCGTCTATTCTCAGCGCGGTTGGCCGCATTCGTATTAGGTTTGAGCGGGTAGCGTTCGCCATGGAAGCGTATGACAAAGTCTTCTTCTGGTACTCCCTTAGCCATCAAATAGGCTTGCACAGCCAGTGCTCTACGCCGTGATACATCACGGTTTAACAAACGATCACCGCTGCTGTCCGAGTGTCCATCGAGCAAAACTCGGTTAACCGTTTTATCTTCTGCCATATATTCCAGCAGCACATCCAAATGCTTGCGCGTTTGTTCGCTTAACTCATAACCGCTGTCAAAACGAACAATGCTTTGCTTAATCTGATCATAATTAACCGGCAGAAGATTGGCTGTGCACTTTAAATAGTCGTCATAGGCCTGCGCAAAATTAGTAGGCAAAATCCGTACTTCTAAGGGTTCGCCCTGCACGGTTCGGTGGCGCACTACCGGAGAGCGTCCCTCCAACAAGCCCGAAAGTAAACGCCCAGCCTGAGTTTGGTTGGACTCAAGCGCACGTTCGTTTCTAGTCACAGCGACAGTACCAAGCTGCAAATCACTGGCTGCCGGCTGCCAAGGTGCAGCAGCGGCATACAACTGAGCATTGCCACGGCTTAACCACGCTTCCTGCGCCTGAATCCGAAAAATCGCTTTTTCTCCCGCACGGCGCACAAAGAGACCACCACCAAAATCTTTAATCGGCTGAGTAAGGCGACATTCAAAACGATCGCCCTCTACCTGCCACTGCACATCTTCTATGCGTGTCTGAAAAGTAATCGCCTGCGCCAGTGCGGGCGTTACAATAAACACAATGGAGAGTAAGCGTTTAACGCGCATATCATTAAAACCTATATTTACAATAGTTATTCTATCGACCACCCACCTGAATACTTGAGTAACAGTGGCAACTGTTCCGCTAGTGTTTCTTTTACGGTAGGATCTGTGCTTATCACGGTAGCCTCTGAGCAAAATCTCAGCCACTGCCACTCTTTTAGCTTATGGACTACACATTCTTATGACTGATCGCCTCACTCTATTACGCCCTGACGACTGGCATATTCATTTACGCGATAACGCAGCCCTACAAAATACTGTCCCTGATGTTGCTCGGGTATTTAGCAGGGCAATTATTATGCCAAACCTGGTTCCCCCAGTGCGTGATACCGCTGCAGCGAAAAGCTATCAAGAACGCATTCTCAATGCCCGTCCTCAGCATAGCAACTTTAATCCGCTGATGACCCTGTACCTAACCGATCAAACCACAGCAGAGATCATTCACCAAGCTAAAGACAGCGGTTTTATCTATGCGGCCAAGCTTTATCCAGCCGGTGCGACGACTAACTCGGACTCTGGCGTCACCGCTTTAGAACATATATATCCAGCCCTAGAAGCCATGAGCGAAGTGGGCATGCCTTTACTGGTGCATGGTGAGGTAACTCACAACGAAGTGGATATTTTTGATCGAGAAAAACGTTTTATTGACGATCAACTGATTGGCTTGATTGCCCGTTTCCCCAACCTTAAAGTCGTGCTTGAGCACATCACCACTGCCGATGCCACTGAGTTTGTTCTTGCAGCCTCCGATAAGGTTGCCGCCACTATCACGGCGCACCACTTGTTATTTAACCGTAACCACATGCTGGTTGGTGGGATTAAGCCGCACTTTTATTGCTTGCCCATTTTAAAACGCAACACACATCAAGAAGCCTTGCTCGATGCAGCCACCAGCGGCAACCCTAAATTTTTTCTTGGTACAGACTCAGCACCCCACGCCCAGCATGCCAAAGAAAACGCCTGCGGTTGTGCCGGCTGCTACAGTGCATT
>LFTS01000008.1 GCA_001513435.1 Gammaproteobacteria bacterium DTU040 | reverse complement strand
GTCTAACTCCGCAGCTCCTCTGATTTATAAGTTGTATCAGGACTATGAGGTTATTGAGGTGCAAGCCAGCCGTGCGGTGAACAGCAAAGCTTCTGGGCGGGGCAAGGTAACTGAACTTATAGTGCGTAATTATCAAACATGACCTATACCCTTAACGACGTTGCTTGGTACGATTTTTTACAGGAAAACCCGGCGGTGCTGCAGTGCATCGACAGATATGGGTTTTGTGATGTTCAGTCGAGTGTGCTTAAGGACTATCGTGAGCCACGCCTGATGTGCAAAATTGATTTTCTTGAGCAGCAGCCCAAGATTTTAAAACAGCTAAGCATTTCAGTGTTAGCTATTGTGAATAAGCAGTATAGGTTGGCGCGCACCCATCCCTTTATCGATATAAATACCAATTGGCTGCAGGATAAAGTCATTGATAAAACCTTTGCGCTGCCCAACTACCTGCATAGCCTAGCAGCAGCACATATTACCAGTGAGTCTAAAGCCCTCGATGCAGCTTATGCCTCGGGGATGCTGCATGAGCTGGAGCAGGTGCAGTGTTTACATTTAACGGTGCGCGGTCGCAGTTACTCGACCAACTTTGAGTTTGCTTTAACTGACATCCATGACTACAAAGTTCATTATCCGGTCGCAGGGGTGCAGCTAGAGGTTGATGGCGGCTATGAAAGCCAAAATCGGCTCTTGCTGGTTGAAGCGAAAATGGGTTTTGCCAACAACATGAACCTCAGGCAGCTCCTTTATCCACAGCTGAATTACAGTGCATTATTGCGCAAACCTGTGGTTACTTATTTGATGTTTTATGAGGCGGGCGGTTTGTTTCATTTTTTGCCCTTTACCTATTACAACGGTATTCCTCAGATTAATTACGTGGGTTATCGACTGTTTAAGCTAGAGCAGCCGATGCTGCTGAATCCGCAGCAGTTATTTAATACACCTATTAATCCAATGTTGACCGGTTTCGGTGCACCTTTCCCACAGGCGGACAGCATGGACACCCTGTTAAATCTGCTATTAAGCATGGCAGCCGATGAGCTGTACAGCAAAGAGGAGCTGTTTGCTGATTACGCGCTCGTGCCGCGGCAATGGGATTATTATTTAAATGCGCTAATTTGGCTTGGGTTAGTGTTTAAGTGCGCTGAGGGTTATTTTAGCTTAACGCCAAGAGGTCATCAGATGCTCGAGTTAACCGAGCAAGAGCGCGTTTTTTATATTGCACAAACCGCCTTCTCCAATGATATTTTTAACGCACATCTGCATGCGGAAAACCCATTCATCAACGCTAAGTCAAGGCTCAACAATGGCCTGAGCACAGACTCTACCTTCCAGCGCAGAATACAAACGGTGAAAGCATGGCGCTGGTATCTATTTCAGGTATTGCGGATCAACAGTCGAAATTAATTGCTATTAGCGTACAATACCACTCCTTTTACGAGCGTTAGGCTGCAATGGCGGTCGAGTGAATGCCTTAGATTGGAACTTTATGTCAAAAGAATTTTTAGAAATTGTTGAATTACCCGATGGGCGTATTATTTTGCGCCGTTCAGAAGATGAGCCGCCTATGGTTACTCTGATGTTTTCCAAAGAAGCGCGTGAGTTGCTGAAAGGCAAGTACATTGACGTGGCCAAGTCTATGTTTCATGCAGGCTTGCAAACAGCAGGGCAGCTGGTAGCCGAAGACTTTGAAGACGGTGATGAAGAATCGACCGGCGCCACGAATCATACGCTGCACTAAGTAATGGCCAGCAAACCACTAGGGGTAAGTCGTGTAAGGTTACCTGCGGGTGGCTGGTCAACGGTATTGGCTTATCTGTGCCAACACTTTTCCAACATCGCACCTGAAGTGTGGCGCACGCGTTTCCTGCAACAAAAGATTCTTAACGAGCTATATCAGCCTATAGCACTGGACGCACCTTTTGTTCCTGGTGCTACGGTGTACTATTTTCGTGAGCTATCAGCCGAGCCTGAAGTACCTTTCCAAGAGCAGGTCTTGTTTGAAGATGAGCATCTACTGGTAGTAGATAAGCCACATTTTTTAGCTACAGCACCGGTCGGCAATTATGTTGAGCAAACTGTGTTACGGCGTTTGCAACGGCGTTTGCACATTCCGGAGCTGGTCGCTGCGCACCGGCTGGATCGGCTCACTGCAGGCGTTTTATTGCTGGTTAAGCGCGCACAAGACCGTGATGCTTACCAGCGGCTGTTTCGCGAACAGGCGGTAGAGAAAACCTACGAAGCTATTGCACCCGCTTTGCCTCAGTTAACCTTTCCCTACACTCACTTAAGTCAGTTACAGGCAGACCCTGAATGTTTCTTTTTAATGCGTGAGGTGGGTGGAGCGCCTAACAGTCAAACGCGTATTGAAGTGCTTAAGCAAGGGCCGATCTACTGGCACTACGCACTTTATCCTGTTACTGGACGCAAGCATCAATTGCGTGTGCACCTGGCCAGTTTGGGTGCGCCTATTGTGGGCGATGATTTTTATCCGCAGCTAACAACCTCTCAGCAGGACAATTACCAACGACCTTTACAGCTTTTGGCCCGCAGCCTGCGTTTTATTGATCCGTTAACAGGCCAGTTACGCTTCTTCTCTTCAGCACGACAATTAATGAATATTGAGCACATTGCTGAAACATGCTACTAAAATTTAATTTACTTAATTGTTTGCTTGTCCATCAATGTATTCACCAAGATGAGCGCGGCATATTTGTGCGTAAACGGTTGCAAGGCTTTGCCGAAAGCATTCGAGTATAAAGAAGGTCTTGTTGTTGAGTCCGGCTTGCTGCAACCAGCTTATGCTCAGCATTTAAAAGCTAGTGAACTACTGACTTTGCAGCAGGTAAGAGGTGTGCCACAGAACGAACACCGCATGCTTGCGCTGCATACCGTTAACCCAGCAGAGTTGCATATGGATGCGGGGCTGTTGGTTGGCGTCAGTAGGGATGTGCAGGTGCTCTACGGTCATCATTACAGCAATGCATATCTGAATACTGGACTGTATGGTGCGCTTGTTTTTATCAGTATTCCCGGGTTGTATTTATCCCAACGTCGCCGTAATTTTACTCAGTTGGTTAGCGCTCAAGCTGGACAGGCCTTGCACGAAAAAATCTTGAGCTTGAGCAGCTAAATCAGCAGCTGCAGGATAAGAGTGAGTATTTGCACTCCCTAGCTTTTATTGATGGGTTGACGCAAGTAGCCAACAGAAGGCAGTTTGACCGTGTGCTTGGTGCCATATGGAGGCGTTATACACGTGATAATTTGCCCTTAAGTCTGCTGATGATTGATCTGGATTTTTTCAAACAATATAACGATTTTTACGGGCACCAAAAAGGCGATGCGTGTCTGCAAGCTATCGCCAACACGCTAAAGCAGGCGCTCCCGCGTTCGCAAGATTTAGTGGCGCGTTATGGTGGCGAAGAGCTCGTGTGTTTATTGCCCAATACCGACTTGCAAGAGGCACAGGTTATTGCGCAGAGACTAAGTGATGCAGTTGCCCAGCTCGGTATTGCACATGAGAAATCAACTGTTTCTAGCAGGGTTACTGTCAGCATTGGCATTGCTACGCTGATACCAACCCTAACTATGTATAAACAAGCCTTGTTGCAAGCAGCAGACAAGGCGCTGTATGCTGCCAAGCAGTCAGGGCGCAACAGATTTTGTAGCGCATAGCTTTAGGGGATAAAAAATCATGCCGTATGTAAATATTAAAATCACCGACGAAGGTGTCACCAAAGAACAAAAAGCAGCACTCATTAAAGGTGCAACCGAGTTACTACAAAAAGTACTTAATAAAAATCCAGCGACTACAGTGGTAGTGATCGATGAGGTCAATACGGATAACTGGGGCATTGAAGGTGAGCAAGTAACAGAGTTGCGTAAAAAATAAATACTGGCGAAGTGTATCTATTGTCGTAAACAGCGTTTAACGGTTTTTTTGTTAAAAGTACGCTA
>LFTS01000190.1 GCA_001513435.1 Gammaproteobacteria bacterium DTU040 | reverse complement strand
GGCTCTTTGTGAGTTTGTTCGCAGTAGGGTACCTGTTCAATTTTTCCTGTTTTGCATAGGCCGGCAAACTCTTGATTGAGATGTTCAATTGCGGCAGTTGTTAGCTTGTGGTGCATGCGAATGACAAAGCGACCGCTTAACCAGCGAGTAGAATGGTAGTTGCTATAGAATTTAGCGATTTCACGTCCTGCTTCTTCTGGCGTATAGACCAAGTGCAGCAATTCGAGATCTTCAGCTGAGATATAGCCGTGGTCGACCATCTCTGTTTGCATAAATTCCAGGGTTTTACTCCAGTAGGTGCCGCCTTCTTGCTCAAGTAATACAACGGGAACCAGCGGGCTTTTGCCGGTCTGAATCAGAGTAAGCACTTCCCATGCTTCATCCAGTGTCCCAAACCCACCGGGGCAGAGAACCAATGCATCTGCTTCTTTCACGAAAAAAAGTTTGCGCAAAAAGAAGAAATGGAATGTCAGTAAGTTGCCGCTGTCTTTAACGGTATCGTTAGCGCCTTGCTCAAAAGGTAAAACAATATTCAGCCCCAGACTATTATCTTTTCCCGCGCCTTCGTGAGCTGCAGCCATAATGCCGCCACCAGCGCCAGTAATAACCATGAGGTTATGCTGAGCAATGATTTTGCCCAGCTCTACGGCTTGCTTGTACAGGGGGTGCTCTGGTGAGGTACGTGCCGAACCAAAAACAGTCACCTTGCGGCGCCGCTTAAAGCGCTCCAAGAGGGTGAATGATGCTTCCAGCTCTTTTAGAGTTTGCATCATGATTTTGGCATCCCAGCGACTGCGATCGCTTTCTGCCATGCGCGCTACCGTGAGCATCATTTCACGATACAGCTCAATATTGGGGCTATTCGGTGGTACTGCTGCGGAGATCAGCTCATTAACTTTTTCGCCAATATTTACATCACTAACTAAATATTGGCGCTCCATAAATTCTTCTGTTTCGTACGACATAATTACTCCTGTTAAATGGCAATACGATCGCCAAGCTCGGGAATGCCTGCATCCCAGCCTAGCTCTTGTTTAATTTTGGCTTGCAAGACGTGCATTTTGTCAGTCTCACCATGAATTAAATAAAGTTCGGGTGAGTTGTTGAAGTGGCGAATCCAGTCAAGCAGCTGTGACTGCCCAGCGTGGGCAGAGAAGCCACCCAGTGTGTGTACCTGTGCGCGAACGGCGATATCGTCACGTAAGACTTTTACACTGTCTACACCGTCAACAATGGCGCGTCCGGTTGTGCCGCGCGCTTGGAAACCGGTAAACACCAAGTGACATTCAGGACGCCATAGGTTGTGCTTAAAGTGGTGCACGATGCGCCCG
>LFTS01000309.1 GCA_001513435.1 Gammaproteobacteria bacterium DTU040 | reverse complement strand
TCCTAACACCTCCTCAACCCCTTTATTGGCTAGCTCATCAGCACGCTCATTGCCTGGATGCCCCGTATGCCCTGCAACCCACCGCCATTGAACTTGATGCCGCTGCACTTGCTCATCAAGCAACTGCCACAAATCTTGGTTTTTTACAGGTTGTTTGCTAGCCGTTTTCCAGCCACGTGCTTTCCAATTTTCGAGCCACTGCTGCACGCCCTGCATTACATATTTAGAGTCGGTGGTCTCTTCGACCTGGCATGAACGTTTGAGAGCTGTGAGCGCTTGAATAACCGCCATCAGCTCCATGCGGTTGTTAGTAGTGGCTGGTTCGCCGCCAAATATTTCACGTTCGTTGCCTTGGTAGCGAAGCAAAGCTCCCCAACCTCCAGGACCTGGATTACCCTTGCAGGCACCATCGGTATAAATTTCAACTACATCAGTCATTATGCTTGTTTTTTTCCAACGTGCCGCTACGACTGGCTGAAGCAGCTGGTAACGGCATTAATTTCTCGAAAGTGGCTTTGCGCTTTGGCTGTAAAGAACTGCCTTGCATCATTTTACGGGCGACAAGCATATAACAATTGCCCACAGGCCACTGTTTTTTATGCATAAACCGTTCAATAAAGCTTGTGCTATCAGCGTCACGTAAAAAACGTAAGGGTCGATAGCCGGAAAACTGGCACTCTTCTATATGAAAACCCAACACCGCCAGCCATTCCGACACCCGCCGCGCTGACAAGCAATGACTCTGCCGCCAAGGGCTTTTACTCAACCAACGCCCTAAGGCAAAAGTGCTATAAGGGCTGACACCTGTAATAAGAATATGCCCGCCAGGTCGGACGGCTTGCGCCGCTTCGCGCAACACATCATGTGCAGAACGAGCAAACTCTAAACTGTGTTGCAGTACAACAATATCAATCGAGCCCGGCTGGATAGGCCAGTGACGCTCTGCACAGTGCGCATCCGGCGAAAGCCCAGCATGGCCTATTTTTATCTGATGACGAATGTGAGATACATAAGGAGCGTCATCGAGCGCATTATAAAACAAGGCGTAACTGCCAAAACACCGAGCAAACTGTTGTTGCACCATGTGACGCTCACAGCCGAGCAAACGCTGCCCATTCGCCGTGGCAAACCACTGGCGAAGTTGCAACATATTGACCTTTGGTTTAGAGAGTAAAGGCTTGCTAATTAACAACATCAGTGTACCTTTGGGCTATTACAACTTTCCAATTCTGCAATTAAAAGACCTCACTTTATGCTCAATCTAACACCACTTAAAGCCTTTAACGATAACTATATTTGGCTTATTCAAAACCCTCAAAAATTCCACTGCGCAGTTGTTGATCCCGGCGATGCTGAGCCTGTACTGAAGTGGCTGGCTGAAAATCCACAATGGCGCTTAACCGACATTGTAATCACCCACCACCACAGGGATCATACTGGTGGCATTAGCGCATTAAAGCAACACAGCCAGCCAAGAGTGATAGGGCCTGCACTGGAAAACATCCCCTCCTTAGATTTACCAGTACATGACAACCAGACACTAGAGCTGCTTGGCTCTGAATTTAACACTCTACTCGTACCGGGGCATACCAAAGGGCATATTGCTTACTACTGCGCCGCCGAGCAGCCCTTTGTACTCAGTGGTGACACACTATTTGCTGCTGGATGCGGACGAATATTTGAAGGTACCGCGGCGCAAATGTATGACTCATTACAACGCCTAGCCCAACTGCCTGACGCCACCCTGGTGTACTGCGCCCATGAATACACGCTCAGCAATCTGAAATTTGCTGCAACGGTCGAGCCTACCAATGTGCTTATCCAACAGCGCTTACAAAAGGTAATTTCACTGCGCGAGCAAGATATGATCACTCTACCTAGCACTATTGCGCTAGAAAAACAGACCAACCCTTTCTTAAGGTGCACCAGCACTGAGTTAATCCAGCAGGTAAGTCAACATCAGCAACCTTTGCCGCAAGGTGACCCCGTCAGCATTTTTGCCGCTTTGCGTGCTTGGAAAGATACTTTTTAGCGCCTAAAACCTGTGCTGTAAAGTATTGGACCAAACTGTGAGCTAAGTAATATCTAGGCACTGGCTTTGCCTTTCTAGCCGCTCGGATACAATGCTGTGCTTGACCCAGTAATCAGCAGTTCATACAATCCGCTGCATCTTTCAAAATGAACCCTCACAGTATTATGCCTATGTTTAAGCTTTCTTTTTCTGTGGCTCGCCTGCCTGTTGTTGGTAGTCTTGTCCTGTGCGCCGCAGTACTTAGTGGCTGTCAATCACTCGGCAACGACACCGAACAGGCATTTACGCCTACCAGCGCATCAGCTAAAACAGTACATTACAAACATAGAACTCAGAAAAAACATGCGGTAAGCAAAGAGATACTGCACCTACCAGAGCCTGAATACAGCCAAGCAAACACTTTTGAAACACAAGACATTTGGTCGCGGATTCGCCAAGGCTATCAGTTAGTTGACTTGGTCAATGAGCATCCACGCATAGAGAAAGAACGCCAATGGTTTGGCAAGCGTACGCGCTCTTTAGAAATCATTGCAGAACGCAGCAACCCTTATATTCACTACATTGTTGAGCAGCTCGAAGAAAACGCCATGCCGCTAGAGCTGGCTCTTTTACCCGCTATCGAAAGCGCCTACAACCCACTAGCCCTGTCTTCTCAGCGTGCCTCAGGTTTATGGCAGTTTATGCCGGCCACGGGACGTAACTTTAAGCTAGAGCAAACCCATTGGTACGACGCTCGCCGCGACATTACCCGCTCCACCAAAGCTGCTATTACCTACCTCAAATATCTCAACAACATGTTTGACGGTGACTGGCTGTTGACCTTGGCTGCTTATAACGCTGGTGAAGGCACGGTAATGAATGCCATAAAACGCAACCGCGCCCAGGGTTTAGCTACCGATTATTGGAGCTTAAAACTGCCTCCGCAAACACTCGCTTACGTGCCCAAACTGCTGGCTTTAGCACAAATTTTTGCCGAGCCCGATACTTACAGCATGCAACTGCCTGACATTGCTAACGAACCTTTCTTTGCTAAAGTAAAATTCAAGCATGAGCTGGAATTAAAAAGCATTGCCAAAATGGCAAAAATTGACTATGAACAGCTGTATCAACTTAACCCAGCATTCAAACAAAAAGTCACTCTAGGCGGACCAGGTTATTTGCTGGTCCCAACACAGAATGTTGACTTATTACACCAGCGTTTAAGCACACTCAAAGCGCCAGAACTGTATCAATGGCCCACCTATACGGTGCGCTCTGGCGACACCCTGTCGCGCATCGCCCAAAAAAACAGTACCAGCGTGACCATGCTGCGCGACCTCAACCGACTGTCTAATAACAACCTTAAAATTGGACAGGTATTGAAGATACCTACTACAAAAGGTCCTGTTGCAGCGGTCAGCTCGGGTAGCAAAGAGCGTTATAAGGTAAAGGCAGGCGATACGCTGTCCACCATTGCAGAGCAACATAAAGTGAGCGTGAAAGAAATCAAACAATGGAACTCACTTAAAGGCGACAATATCCGCATCGGACAAGCACTGTTGCTACAATCACCGGCAACCTTTTATACGGTGCGCTCTGGTGACTCTCTAGCGAGCATCGCCTCGCGTCACAACATATCTATAACCCAACTCAAAAACTGGAACATGCTCAATAGCAACCTGTTGAAACCAGGGCAAAAATTAGCGCTATACCTGTGAGCAGTCCAGTAAGTACTGTTGTCTCTAGGAGCTGATTCTTAATGCGTGCATGGTTGTTTTATTTCTTGACTGCTGTTGTGGCTTTGCAGATGCCTGCAGCCTTTTCTGCAGTCAACCTTAGCCATGGCTACGCCCACTTTTCGCAATTAAAATACTCGCCCAGCTTTACCCATTTCGACTGGGTTAACCCACAAGCGCCCAAGGGTGGTACGCTTAAAATAATGGCTTTAGGCGGTTTTGACAGCTTAAACCCTTATGTTCTTAAGGGCACCAGCCCAATTAACACCTCTGATTTCTATCAATACGGCATATCCGAGCTCAATGCTCCCTTAATGGTGGGACAAGGCGTGTTCGACCCCTCAGGCGACGAGCCAGCCAGCAGCTACGGCTTGGTGGCTGAAAGCATTCAGTACAGTGATGATTTGAGCTGGGTGGTATTTAACCTTAGAAAAAAAGCAACTTTCCATGATGGACAACCTATTACTGCAGCTGATGTGGAGTTCTCCTACCGCAGCTTGTTGGAGCACGGGCATCCACAATACCGTAACTACTTAAGCGAAGTTGAACGCGTAGAAATTCTAGGTAAACATAAAGTACGGTTTATTTTCAAACGTGCCAACAACTCACAATTATTATTAAACTTGGGCGATTTGCCGGTTTTACCAAAACATTACTGGCAAAACCGCACCTTTGCACAAACCAGCCTTGAACCCCCTCTTGGCAGCGGTCCATACCGTATTAGTCAGGTGAAGCCCGGACATAGCCTTACCTTTACGCGGGTAAAAAACTGGTGGGGTAAGAACCTGCCCGTCAATCGTGGCAAATACAACTTTGACCAAGTGCAGGTTGAGTTTTATCGCGACCGTCACGTCGCCTTTGAAGCCTTTAAAGCCGGTCATTTCGACATTTACATCGACCATCAAGCTAAAAACTGGGCCAATAATTACCGTTTTCCTAGCATCGATAGCGGCGACATTATCCGCGCCGAAGTACCTCATCAGCTGCCTATTCCCACCCAGGCTATTTTTATCAATACGCGCCGCCCACCCTTTGATAATGCACAGGTGCGCGAAGCCTTATCACTGTTATTTGATTTTGAATGGGCCAATAAAGCATTGTTTTACGGGGCTTATCAGCGTACAGAGAGTTACTTCCCCAACAGCCCCTATGCTGCGAAGGGTATCCCCGAAGGCGCTGAGTGGTTATTACTGGCCAAATGGCGCGAACACTTGCCGCAAGAGTTATTCAGCCAGCCTTTTCTTGCTCCACGCACCGATGGCCGTGGCTTGCCCAGAGAAAACATCAGCAAAGCGCTCAAGCTATTACAGAAAGCCGGCTGGAAGCTGACGGCACAGGGCCTGCGCAATAAAAACGGGCAAAAAATGCAGCTGGAAATTTTACTGGTTAACCCCAGTCTTGAGCGTATCTTTCAAGCCTATGTACAAAACTTGCAAAACTTTGGTATCGACGCACGCATGCGTACCGTTGACCGAGCCCAGTACAAGCAGCGCATCGATAATTTTGATTTTGATTTAACCCTGCTAGTCCTGTCACAAAGCTTAATCCCAGGGCAAGAGCAGTGGTATTACTTCCACTCTTCCCAAGCTTATTTAAAAGGCAGCAAGAACTATGCAGGGATTAACAATCCAATAGTGGATGATTTGCTCGATGCTGTGCTCAGCGCACCCAACCAGCATGAACTGACTGCCGCCATGCAAGCGTTAGACCGTGTATTACTTTGGCAGCACTATATAATCCCGAACTGGTACATTAGTCATCATCGTATTGCATTTCGTAATAAATTTAATTTTGTACGTACCCCACCCTACACTCTAGGCATTCGTTCGTGGTGGTATAAACCAGCGGAGGCTCATTAATGCGCGCGTTTAAGCTTTTCCTTACTGCAACCTTGCTTAGCTGTTGGGCAGCTTTTGCACAGGCTCAGCATGCGCTAACGCTCTATGACGATCCGCCTAAATATCCAGCTGATTTCCAGCACTTTGATTATGTGAACCCCGATGCACCCAAAGGCGGCACACTACGCTTGGCAGGACTGAACGGTTTCGACAGCCTCAACCCTTTTATTCCAAAAGGCAATGCCGCAGATTTTATTAACCTGGTGTATGACAGTCTGACTTTTCATTCAGATGATGAGCCTTTTACCGAATACGGCTTGTTGGCTGAACGCATAGAAAAAGCCGCTGACCACAGTTATGTGCGTTTTTATCTGCGTCCCGAGGCAAGTTTCCATGATGGAAAACCGGTTACTGCCGAAGACGTAGCCTATACCTTCGAGCTACTCACCACTCAGGGGCACCCGCTGTATCGTCATTACTATGCCGATGTGGAACAGGTCGTGGTGGAGTCTGAGCGTAGTGTGCGCTTTGATTTTAAACACAACAACAACCGCGAACTTCCGCTAATTATTGGCCAAATTAAGGTATTACCTAAGCACTGGTGGCAGGAGCGTGATTTTAGTAAAACCTCACTGGAACCTCCTTTAGGCAGTGGCCCTTATCAGATCGAAAAACTCAGTGCTGGTCGCTCCATTATCTACACACGCGTGGCTGACTGGTGGGCTAAGGATTTAGCTGTCAGCAAAGGACTGTACAATTTTGACCGCATCCAGCTGGACTATTATCTTGACATGTCTGTCGCCCTTGAAGCCTTTAAAGCTGGGCAGTTTGACTTTAACCTTGAATACTCCGCCAAAGAGTGGGCCACCGGCTACAACTCGCCCGCTTTGCGCAAGGGCGATATTATTCAGGAAGAAATCAAAAACCATAATCCCGTAGGCATGCAGGCTTATACTTTCAACCTGCGCCGCCCGATGTTTCAAGATGTTCGCGTGCGTCAAGCCATTGGCTTGCTGTTTGATTTTGAATGGACCAATCGGCAAATTTTTCACAGCGCTTATCAGCGCACTCAGAGCTTTTTTGCCAACTCCGAACTGGCTGCACAAGGCCTACCCAGCGAGGCCGAGCTAGCTATTTTAGGG
>LFTS01000106.1 GCA_001513435.1 Gammaproteobacteria bacterium DTU040 | reverse complement strand
CTGCATAACGGCAGCGCCCTGCTCTTCGGTGTAGGACCCGGCACGGCCACCAGCGCGCACAATGCAGACGTCATTCAGGAATACATTGACCTTTTCCTGCTCCAAACCCGGCACACCGGCATAACCGACAGCGGCAATAATACGGCCCCAGTTGGGATCGGAGGCAAACAGCGCCGTCTTGACCAGCGGCGAGTGCGCAACCGCATAGGCCACATCCAGACATTCCTGCACGTTGCCGCCCTGCTCCACTTGCACGGTGACAAATTTGGTTGCGCCTTCGCCATCACGCACAATCGCCTGCGCCAGCTGCATGGCCACAGCACAGACCGCATCACGCAACTTCTGATATAGCTCCCCCGTAGCGGTTTGGATAGCTGGCCCAGTCTGACCGGTGGCAATCAACATAAAGCTGTCATTGGTCGAGGTATCGCCATCAATGGTAATGCGGTTAAAGGACAAGTCCGCCGCTTCCTTCACCAGCGCCTGTAATATCGGGCCAGCTACGCAGGCATCAGTAGCCACATACCCCAGCATGGTGGCCATATTGGGGCGGATCATACCAGCACCCTTGCTAATACCAGTCACAGTGAAGGTTTCGCCGTCGTGCTCAAACTGGCAGCTGGCTCCCTTGGGCAGGGTATCTGTGGTCATGATGCCTTCGCCGGCCAGATTCCAGTTGTCTTCACGCAAATCAGCCATGGCAGCCGGCAACGCGGCAGTAATTTTGTCCACCGGCAGCGGCTCGCCAATGACGCCTGTAGAAAACGGCAACACCTGCTCTACCGACACCTGAAAACTGTCCGCCACTGCTTGGCACACCTGCTGCGCTGCCACAAGACCGGGCTGGCCGGTGGCTGCGTTGGCATTGCCCGTATTGG
>LFTS01000032.1 GCA_001513435.1 Gammaproteobacteria bacterium DTU040 | reverse complement strand
TTATTAGCGCGTTGCCATTGTTCTGCACCAACAATATAGGTGGCATTAGGAAATAACAGCTGAGGTTCTTGCTCAGCAGACCAGGCAGATAACAAGCCGCCAGCATGGTCAAAATGCAAGTGTGTCAGCACGACAATATCAATATCCTGCTCACTTAAACCCTGCTTGGCCAGCTCATCAAGCAGCACATGCTCAGCTTCCTGCACGCCGTAACGCTCTTTCATATCCGGTGAGAAAAACGCACCCACGCCTGCTTCTATCAACACATTACGTCCGGGCTCTTGCACCAGCACAGCACGGCAACCTAGCTCAATACGATTAAGCTCATCAGGCTGTATCCAACGCTGCCACAGTGCTTTGGGCGCATTACCAAACATGGCACCGCCATCTAGTTTTTGACTGTTACCATTGAGAGTCGTGATGCTACGCATGGGTAGCTCCTTTTTTGTTATGAATTGTCGTCGTTTATAACAATAGGAAAACGGCTTTTATATGCGCTTTTAGTCGTGCGCAAGCTAACTAATCTACCTGCACAGACACGCACCTGATCGCGCCCGAGTTACGCTTCGACAACCTATTTACTGCGCACTCTTAAATACTTTAAGCGCGCGCAAACGCAGTAGCTCTAGCGCCTGACCCAGCTCTGCGCCACGCAATCCCTGCTCAAGTAAAGGTTTAATGGAAATGTCACGCAGTGTTTGGGCAGCCGCACGCACATAGTCCGCCTGCGGATAAGCACTCTGCTCAAAACCATAGCGCCCTTTAGCATCCATGCTGCACGCATTGGCAAAATCTTCAAGGCGCTGCGGGCGACGTATACAATCTAAGCGCATTAATAACTTTAATAATGTACTGGGCTTTAATTCGAACACTCTATGACAGTGCGTATGGTACTCGCCCACTAACAGCGCCAGCTCGGCTATATCTTTAGGCACTCGCAAACGTCGATTAATTTTCTTAATTAGCCCTACCCCCCGCGCCTCATGCCCAAGATGTCGCGGCAATACTTCTGCTGGCGTTAAACCTTTGCCGACATCGTGCAGCAAGCACGCCCAGCGTACGCTGAGGTTTTGCTGATGCAGCGCACACTGCTGCAGCACGCAGAGTACATGCAAACCTGTATCAATTTCCGGGTGGTATTCAGCCCGCTGCGGCACACCAAACAAAGCCTCCACTTCCGG
>LFTS01000253.1:9471-25992 GCA_001513435.1 Gammaproteobacteria bacterium DTU040 | reverse complement strand
TGTGGGAGCGCAACTCTTGCGCGATTGGAGTCTGAATCCGGCACAACCGGTTTTATCCTGTTGCTCTTGCGTGATTTCAAGTCCGCTTCGCGCATAAGATGCGCTCCCACAACCCCACAACCCCACAACCCCACATTCCCACAATCCCACAGCCCCACTGTAAAGCGGTTGGCACGCTGCCGCGTTGCTTGGCACAGCTCTTGTGGGAACTTACATTTCCTAAGTTCCCCGACTCCTTTTCCAGCCGGTCAGGTTTTTTCTACATCCTTAAATGCGAAGAGCCTCGTTTTTTGTGGCTTGAATGATGTCAGCAAACGCTTATGCAGCATGGCTGTTAAGGTTTGCGTAGGCAGTAAATACGCGAGCTGCATGGGAATAGTTTAGTAAGTTAGTTGGTATTCTTGATTGCTATCAAGGGTAATTGCAACAAGGTGTTTCTATGATGGGCCCGTAAAACTCATCAGGAGGCATTGCATCATGTCTGAAACGTTCACAAAAGGTATGGCACGGAATATCTATTATGGAGGCAGTTTGTTCTTCATTCTGGTTTTCCTTGCATTGGCATACCACACAGAAAAAACCTTTCCAGAGCGCACCAACGACGCTGAGTTAACCGACTCTATCGTTCGCGGTAAGCACGTATGGGAAACCAATAACTGCATCGGCTGCCATACTTTGCTTGGTGAAGGTGCATATTTTGCTCCTGAGCTGGGTAACGTATTTCACCGTCGTGGTGGTGAAGACGGCTTTAAGTTCTTCTTGCCAGCATGGATGAAGGCGCAGCCAACCAATGTCCCAGGTCGCCGGCAAATGCCGCAATTCAATTTAACCGATGAGCAGCTCGATGATCTCACCGCGTTCTTGGAATGGACCGCCAAAATTAACACTAATAATTGGCCACCAAACAAAGAAGGTTAATGCTGCTTTAGCTGAACCTTAGATGGCATTGATTGAATTGAATTGCTTGTTATTGGAGGACTGACTATGTCCAGTCAAACCCTAGTAAAATTTGAGTCGCAGAAAGTGGCCAAACCGTATTTCGTGTTTGCGCTCATACTTTTTGTGGGTCAAATTCTGTTCGGCCTGATTATGGGGCTGCAATATATTATCGGGGATTTCCTATTCCCGTTACTTCCTTTTAACGTGGCCCGTATGGTCCACACTAACCTGTTGATTGTCTGGTTACTATTTGGCTTTATGGGTGCGGCTTACTATCTGGTTCCAGAAGAAGCTGACCGTGAGCTGCATAGTCCTAAACTAGCAATGCTGCTGTTTTGGGTGTTTGCTGGTGCTGGTGTGCTGACCATTTTAGGCTACCTGTTTGTACCCTATGCTGGTTTGGCGGCCATAACAGGTAACGATTTGCTACCGACCATGGGTCGTGAGTTCCTTGAACAACCCCTGCCAACCAAGGTGGGTATTGTTATCGTAGCCTTAGGCTTCATCTATAACGTGGGTATGACGGTACTTAAAGGCCGTAAAACGGCCGTTAACATCGTATTGATGACCGGCTTGATTGGTTTAGCGTTGTTGTTCTTGTTCGCTTTCTATAACCCAGAAAACCTCAGTCGCGATAAATTCTACTGGTGGTTTGTTGTTCACCTGTGGGTAGAGGGCGTGTGGGAATTAATCATGGCGGCCATTCTGGCGTACGTATTGATTAAGATCACCGGTGTTGACCGTGAAGTGATTGAGAAGTGGTTGTATGTGATTGTTGCGCTGGCATTGATTTCCGGTATTTTAGGTACAGGTCACCACTACTTCTGGATTGGTGCACCAACGGTTTGGCTGTGGGTTGGTTCGATTTTCTCCACCCTAGAGCCGCTGCCATTCTTCGTGATGGTACTGTTCGCCTTTAATATGATTAACCGTCGCCGTCGTGAGCACCCGAACAAAGCTGCTTCGCTTTGGGCAATGGGTACTGTAGTAATGGCGTTCTTAGGTGCAGGTGTGTGGGGCTTCTTACATACGTTGGCGCCAGTTAACTACTACACACACGGTGCGCAAATCACTGCTGCCCACGGTCATATGGCTTTCTACGGCGCTTACGCCATGATTGTGATGACCATCGTTTCCTACGCTATGCCGCGCTTACGTGGTATTGGTGAAGCGCCAAGCAACAAAGCGCAAATCATGGAAATGTGGGGCTTCTGGCTGATGACCGTAAGCATGGTGTTTATCACCCTGTTCTTAACGGGTGCGGGTGTGGTTGAAGTATGGCTGCGTCGTATTCCAGAAGAGGGTGCGGCACTGTCCTTCATGGCGACCCAAGATCAGTTAATGCTGTTCTACTGGTTACGCTTCATTGCTGGTGTTGGCTTCTTGGTTGGTTTAGTGTGCTACTTGATGAGTTTCAGCAAGAAGCTGCAAACTGCTCAGGATACTCGCAAACCTGTTTTGGCTAATGAAATAGGCTAAAACAATGCAACATGCGCTGGGTTGTAATAATCCAGCGCATGTTAAGCGGGATTTTGTACAGAGTTATTTTTCATATAAATAACTCTCTAGAAAACCCCAGTTTAGATGGGTACAGCTAGGAGCTGTAGGAGCGCATGTTGATGCGCGACAGCGACGGTTTTAATCGTGTATTGTTCTTCTGCCTACAGCTCGCAGTATCTAGGGGTACAGGAGGTAAGAACATGGGCTTTGCGATTGAAGTTGAAGAGTTAGCAGGCAGTATTTGGCACCGTTTTATTACGCGCAAAGCTGATCCTGAGTACCCAGAGGCTCGGATTGAGCTAGAAGCTATCCAGCCTAGGCTTGCCTTATTATTTCGCGCCATGGGTGGCGAGCATGAAGTTAGTTTAGAAGCGGCACATGCTCGGCAAATGATGGTACGGCGATCTTTCTTGCAAAAGGTTGCTGGCACAGCCCAGCAGTTAACTGTTGCTTGGCGTGATGCACAGAGTGTGCGCTTGCCGCCCAGCATCGCAGTCTATCCGGAAGCACAATACAACCGTGAACTCTATCGTTGGTTAACCATTCTAGCGGCTCATGCAGGCTCTATGCGCCACTGGGCGCGTGATAACCAAACATGGATTGTGGAGCTGTTAGAGCAATATCCCGCATTACAATCGCGCTATGCCGAACTGGTGTTGGCGCATATTGCCTTGCGTCCTAAACCAGAAGAACTTCCGCCGGCTGAGGCCGCCGTGGAAGAGGCCATTCGTCAAGCGTTATTAAAACCGGGCTCCATTACTGAGTTTCCTCTTAGTGAGCGCGCGCCATGGCCGGTGGCTTTGTGGCTCTATCCGCCGCTTAATCTGGGTGATCCCCAGCAAACGCACTGGGAAGAAGAGGAAGATGGCGATTTATTAGGTCGCTCTCAAGGTGAGGGGAAAGAGGTACGCAAACAAGCCAGCCGTGTAGATGACAATACCGGCAAGCAGGGTTTGTTGCTGTTTCGTTTAGAAAGTCTCTTTACCTGGACAGAGCACATTGATCTTGATCGTTGTGGTGATGATAACGATGATATTGATGCTGCACGGGTCGCCGATGATCTGGACGAGATTGCGCTGTCGAAAAAACGCAAACGTAAGGGCGGTGGCTTAAAGCTGCACTTGGACTTGCCTCCAGCCGATGTTGATGATTTACCGATGGGCGAGGGTATCAAGCTGCCTGAATGGGATTTTCGCCGAAATTGTTTGCGCGAGGATTACGTTAACGTGCAAATGATGCAGCCACGCTTGCAAGAGCCTATGCCCTTGCCGGAGCGTTTAACAGCTTTAGCACATAAAGTACGCCGTCAGTTTGAAAACCTACGCAGTGAGCCACGTTGGTATAAACAGCAAATGCAGGGCAGTGAACTGGATCTGCAAGCCTGTGTGGATTTTTACGTGCAGCGTAAACAGGGGCAAACCCAACAGCCGGGTTTGTTTATGGATCTGCAGCGCAAGCAGCGTGACTTATCCTGCTTAGCCCTAGCAGACCTGTCTATGTCGACCGATGCCCACGTGGATAACGAGCGTCGTGTGATTGATGTTGTCGGCGATAGCCTGATGTTATTTTCCGAGGCGTTATCCGTAGTTGGCGATGACTTTGCTGTGTATGGCTTTTCTTCGCTGCGTCGTCAGCATGTGCGGATGATGGAAATTAAAGGGTTCGACAACAAATATAACGCCAAGGTGTGCGGTGCGATTCAGTCGTTAAAACCCGGTTATTACACCCGTATGGGTGCTGCGATTCGTCAAGCTACACAGCTGCTGAGCAAGCGTCCACATCAGCGCAAACTGTTGTTATTGATTACCGATGGTAAGCCCAATGACTTGGATGTCTATGAGGGACGCTACGGTGTGGAAGATACCCGCCAAGCGGTATTAGAAGCACGTAAGGCAGGCTTGCTGCCATTCTGTATCACCATTGATCAAAAAGCGGGTGACTATCTGCCCTATATGTTCGGCGCTAATGGTTATACGTTGATTAAAGAGCCCGGGCAGTTGCCTACGCGCTTACCGCAGTTATACCGTCTACTAACTGAGCCATGAGCCTAGTAAACACGTCTCGCAAACCCGTCAAAGTACAAGCCAGGGAATGGCTATTTCCCCTAGCCGCTGCCTATGGCGTGCTGATGCTACCGTTGTCGGTACTGGGAATGCTGGGTTACCTACCTGTACCTGCTGGACTACAGACACCCTTTGGTCATGCCCATGAAATGCTGTTTGGCATGGCATTTTTGGTGGTGTCTGGTTACTTGTTGGGACCTATGCCCAAGCCGCAGCTCTTGGGCTATATCGCTTTGTGGTTGCTGGCGCGTATTGGTTTTTTGGCTTGGCCCTTTAGCCTGCCGGTGATGTTGTTTGCTGCTGCCGGTGCTGCGTTATTGAGTTATTGGGTGGTACCGCGTTTTTGGCGCGCCAAGAAATGGCGTAATCAAAGTGTCGCGCCTATCATTATTTTATTTAGTATTGCTACCACCTTGGCTGGCTACGATGCGTTGGTGTTGCACCGGCTGTTAGCGCACGGCTTGTTGGTGCTGGCGGCACTGATGTTTTTTATGGGTGGGCGAGTAATAGCACCTACCTTGGCGAGTTTTTGGCTGCAGCAAAACATCCGCATGGAAAACCGAGTTCAGCCGAATTTGGAGGGTGCGGGTTTAATCAGTCTCACGCTGGCTTTGTTGTTGCAAGTGCTCGATGCAACCGCGCTACTGCAAGCGTTGGCTTTAGGGGTGGCAGGCGTCGTTGTTTGGCTAAGACTGTTACGTTGGCAACCTTGGCGCTATTGGCGGCGACTGGATATTCTGTGGTTGTTTTTTGGTTACGCCAGTCTGGGCACAGCTTTGTTGCTGCTGGCAGCGGGGGCCTACTCGCCGCTGGCTGGTTTAGTTGCCATACACACGCTGACAGTGGGCGCGATGGGTGTGTTAATGGTAAGCATTATGGCACGGGTGACTGTGGTAAAGCGTTTCAAAGACGCCAACGCGGTGCGTTCCAGTCATCTGGCGGCGGCTTTGCTAGTCATAGGGGCGTTGCTACGTATTTTTGCGCCTGTCTTTCCAGCCGCCTACCTACCCTTAGTGCACAGCGCCATGCTGTGCTGGTCACTCGGCTTCGCCAGCCTGATCTGGGTATTTTGGCAGTGCAGATAACACACTGCACTTGTGGGAGCGCATCTTATGCGCGATACGGGCTCTAAACCCAACTCAAGTGCTGGCGGATGACAAAGCCAACTCAGGCGCTGCCGGTTAAAAACCTAACTTAGGCGCTGCCGGCTAGTCACATTCGCGCAAAAGTTGCGCTCCTACCTAAGGGAGGCATTCATACCCATGAATTGCAGGGGTTAAACCTAGCTGGGCATCGAGCGGGGTAACCAGATAATCATGATTGCGCAGAAAATAGTTAGGGCAATCACAAACCACTTGAAACGCACCAAGCGTTGCGCGGCGCGCTGTTTTTGCTGCTGCGGCAGTGCCATGCCACAGTGTTGGCAAGTTGCGAGGTCGTCTGGATTATCTTGCTGGCAATAAAGACACGTGGCCATTGTGTTCACCCTGTTTAAAGCGTGCATACAAATATGCCACGTAAGCCTGTCAAAACAGCTTGATAGCAATCAAAGATTACTCGTACTTTTCTAGGCGGTCCCTATCCAAAATACAAATCAGGCGGCCTTCAACACGAATAATGCCTTCATGGCTGAGGTGATGAATAATGCGTGAAAAAGTTTCTGGTTGGATCGACAACTGACCAGCGATTAAACGCTTGGCAATCGGCAACTCAAAGCTAGGGGTTTGGCAACTGCTGCAGGAGCGCAACGCTTGTGAAAGGATATAGCGAATCACTCTGTGAGTAGCGTTTTTCAGTGAGAGAATTTCGATTTCATTAAGGCGTTGGTGCAGCCGAATAGACAAGGCAGCCAGTAGCGCAGTGGAGAGTTCACTATTTTCTTTAATCAAAGCTTTATAACTGGTGTTGGGTATCAGCAGCATTTGTGTGGGCGTCACTGCTTGAGATGTGGCGACGTATTGCTGGTGATCCATAAACATCATAGCTTCGGCGAAGGTCTTGCGATCGCCTACAACTTCAAAAACCTTCTCTTGCCCGTCTGGTGTGAGGCGGTAAATTTTAATGCTGCCGGAGATTACAAAGCCAAAGTTGACGCAGGGCTCACCCTGATGAAATACGTACTGTTCTTTCTCTAAGTTAACCAGCTGGCTTTCTTCCAGCAATTTGGCAAGTTGTGTTTCGGTGAGTGGCTGGAAAAGATGATGCTCGCGCAAAATCTTCTGGTAAAGCGGATGCGGTTCCATAGTTGGTTCTCGGCTTGAGGCATGTAAACAGACTGCTGAGTCCAAGACTAGCACACTTGTCGCGCTAGGGTGAAGGTTGCCAAGTGCAAAAGCATCCAGCAGCTAGGTTGCTGCCAGATAACACCGAGCGCCCTTGCTTGAGCGCCTCAAGAACGGGCTCTACAAAGCTATTGCTGGAGTTGCAGATAGCCCCTTCACTATAGGGGCCAAAATAGGCGAGTTGACCAAATTCATCCCAAATTGCAACGGCGGGACTTGCCGGCAAAATATCAGTATTAACGTGGATTTTTATAGGTTTTAGCCTGTTTAGTGTTTTCGGCAGGTGACCGTTACTGCCGGGCATTTGCACATGATAAAAATCAACGCTGTCGGCGTAGTCGCGAGTTAGCTCGCCGAGGTGTTGCTGATTACCAAGATTGCAGGGGCAGCTGGGATCCCAAAAGTGTACCAAGCGAATCCGACCCGGCCCAGCAATGTCTTGTGGCAGCTGTAATTCTTGACCCGCAAAAAATTCGGTACGAATGTAGGTGGTGTTGTACCACCAGAGCGCGCTGAGCAAAACGCCCACCCAGAGTAGAATTACTAAGGCAATAAGAAATTTTTTAATCATTTTTATTAAGTGCGCTATGCTTGCAGAGTCAGTCTAGATTGACAGGTCTCAAGAGTTAACTAAATGAACAGATTGTCGCAGACGATTAAAGCCTATGCCGCCTGATTTTATCAGTTTAAATCCGCAAAACTCTTTACCCCAGCTGTTTTCCGAACAGGTCGAGCCCGCTTGGACACAAAACTGGCGTGATTTCTATCGGCTGGATTTTAAACCGAGCAATATAGAGCAGCGCCTTGGGCGTATGCAAGTGCTTAATTATCAGCTAGCAGTGCACTATTTTATACCGCAGCGCGCAGTGGCGACCTTGATTGTGCTTCATGGCTACTATGATCATATGGGATTGTACGGACATTTATTTCGCTGGGCACTGAATAATAATTTTGCCGTGCTGAGTTGTGATCTGCCAGGGCATGGGTTGTCTACGGGTGCGCGCGCCAGTATCTCTGAGTTTTCTGAGTACCAAGCGGTATTGGCTGCGTTGTTTGAGGTGGCGCAGCAATTATCTTTGCCTGCGCCTTGGCACTTGGCGGGACAAAGTATGGGGGGTGCTATTGCGCTGGATTATGCGCTGAACCAGCAGCCATTGTCAGAAATAGGCCACTTAATACTCTTTGCACCCCTAGTGCGTCCGCGGGCTTGGCGCCAATCGAAACTGCTCTATCAAAGCCTACGTCCTTTTGTTAAGCAGGTGCCTAGGCAGCGCACCAATAATTCGACGGATAAAGATTTTGTTGAGTTTTTGCAGCGCGATCCGCTGCAAGCGAATGTGCTGCCCACGGCTTGGGTGGGTGCTTTATCGCGTTGGATTCCGCAAATTGAGAAGGCACAGGCTAAAAAGATGAGCCCGATAATTTTGCAGGGAGATGGCGATCAGACGGTGGACTGGCGACACAATCTTAACGTGTTAGAAGATAAGTTTAAGCAACCTGAACTCTTCATGTTACCGGGCGCTGGACATCATTTAGTCAATGAGCAGGCACATTACCGGCAGCAAGAGTTTAGTTTTATTGAGAGGTTCTTGTAAGGTTAAGCGGGCGCGCGGGCAAGGCTATCACCCGCGCATGACTGACTTAGTAAAGAATCCGGCAGCGCATGGTGCCTTCAACTTCCTGCAGCTTACTCAGTGCCAATTCAGAGTGCTCGGCGGCAATATCAATCACCACATAGCCAACGCTGTCGTCGGTTTGTAAAAACTGACCGGAAACGTTGATGTTGTTATCAGCAAAGACTTTGTTGATCGCACCCATTACGCCTGGGATATTCTTGTGAATATGCAGGATACGGTGTTTGCCTGGGTGTGAGGGCAGCGCTACTTCGGGGAAGTTAACAGAAGAGACCGACGTACCGTTGTCACTGTATTTAACCAGCTTCTCGGCCACTTCAAAGCCAATATTGGCTTGCGCTTCTTGGGTTGAGCCGCCGATGTGCGGGGTCAAAATAACGCTGTCTAGACCGCGCAGTGGGCTGGTGAATTCCTCACCATTGGCGCGCGGCTCAACGGGGAATACATCAATGGCTGCACCGGCTAAATGACCGTCTTTGATCGCTTCTGCCAAGGCTTCGATAACCACCACGGTACCCCGTGCTGCGTTAAGCAGAATACTGCCTTTTTTCATAGCGCGAATCTGTTCTTCGCCAATCATCCACTGCGTGGAAGGCAATTGTGGCACGTGCAGCGAGACAACGTCCGCCATACCTAGTAGCTCGTTTAGGCTGTCAACCTGTACTGCATTACCCAAGGGCAGCTTGGTGACGACGTCGTAAAAATACACCTGCATGCCCATGGCTTCGGCCAATACGGACAGCTGTGTACCAATAGAACCGTAACCGATAATACCGAGTTTTTTACCACGTACTTCATACGCGCCTGTTGCGCTTTTCATCCAGCCGCCACGATGGCATTCGGCGTTTTTCTGGGGAATACCGCGCAGGAGCATGATGGCCTGGCCGATTGCTAGTTCTGCGACTGAGCGGGTGTTGGAATAAGGGGCATTAAAGACGGCAATACCGCGTTCGCGTGCAGCGTTCAGGTCAACTTGGTTAGTACCAATACAGAAACAACCTACAGCGACTAGTTTGTTGGCGCACTCAAACACCTCTTCGGTGAGCTGGGTGCGAGAGCGAATACCGATAAAGTGTGCGTCAGCAATTTTCTCTTTCAGCTCATCTTCGGGCAATGCGCCGGTTATGTATTCAATGTTGGAGTAGCCCGCTTTTTTCAGTGTGTCGAGAGCGTTCTGGTGTACTCCTTCAAGAAGAAGAAAGCGAATTTTGCTTTTATCAAGCGATGTCTTACTCATCTGCGTAAACCTGTTGTCCTGAAGTGTTCAATGAAACGGACAGTCAATGCTGGCCGGAACGGTGACTAAAAAGACCGGCCCGGGAATCGGCAGGGTGCGCGATTAGCGGGGTGTCTATGCTATCATAAGCCAGAGTAAAGTCAGCATGATTTCCTCTGTGCCTGTATAATTCTACAACTAACCTAAACTTTTTTGCCTTGAAGTTTACTCAGGGCCGTGATGAAAAAACTGAGAGTAACACAATGACCCGTCAAGCCCTGATTGAAGAGCTTAAAACACTTGTTGATAACGGCAAGCTCTTAACTGATACCGACTCCTTAGCCAGTCACGGTATCGACTGGACCAAACATTTCACCCCAGCCCCCATGGCGATTGCTTTTCCGCGCAGTGTCGAGCAGGTGCAGGCCATTGTACGCTGGGCCAATGAGCGTAACGTCGCGCTCGTGCCGTCTGGTGGGCGCACAGGCTTGTCTGCCGCGGCGGTGGCTGCCAATGGTGAAGTGGTGGTGTCCTTTGACTATATGAATCGTATCCTTGAGTTTAACGAGATGGATCGCACCGTGGTTTGTGAGCCGGGTGTAGTGACCGAGCAGCTGCAGCAGTTTGGCCAAGAGCAGGGTTTGTATTATCCGGTCGATTTTGCTTCAGCCGGCTCCAGCCAGATTGGCGGCAATATTGGCACTAACGCCGGCGGCATCAAGGTGATTCGCTACGGCATGACCCGCGACTGGGTCGCTGGTCTTAAAGTGGTTACCGGCAAAGGTGAGCTGTTAGAGCTCAACAAGGATTTGATAAAAAATGCCACGGGCTATGATTTACGTCAGTTGTTTATTGGTGCAGAAGGCACGCTTGGCTTTGTAGTTGAAGCTACTATGCGCCTGACTCGCGCGCCGAAGAATCTTACTGCTATGGTACTGGGCGCGCCGGATTTCGACTCCATCATGCCGGTGTTACATGCTTTTCAAAAAGAACTAGACCTCACAGCGTTTGAGTTTTTCTCCGATAAAGCCATGGCGAAAGTCTTGGCGCGTGGCGATGTACCTGCTCCTTTTGATACTGAGTGCCCGTTTTATGCGTTGCTGGAATTTGAAGCCGCAAGCGAAGAGGTGATGGATCAGGCGTTGGCGGTATTTGAGCGCTGTATGGAAGAAGGCTGGGTGCTGGATGGCGTGATGAGCCAGAGCGAGCAGCAGTTAGAAAACCTGTGGAAGTTGCGCGAATACATTTCCGAAACCATTGCTCATTGGACGCCGTATAAAAACGACGTTTCAGTAACTGTTGGTAAGGTTCCAGCGTTTTTGCGTGATATTGATGAGATTGTCGCTAAAAACTACCCTGATTTTGAAGTGGTGTGGTTTGGTCATATTGGCGACGGCAACCTGCATTTGAATATTCTCAAGCCTGAGACGATGGATAAAGACGAGTTCTTTGCCAAATGCGCCACGGTTAATCAGTGGGTGTTTGAAACAGTACAGAAATACAACGGCTCGATTTCTGCCGAACATGGCGTAGGTATGACCAAGCGTGATTACCTGCATTACAGCCGCAGCGCTGAAGAAATCGCAGTGATGAAAGCAGTTAAAGCCGTGTTCGATCCGAACGGCATTATGAATCCGGGGAAAATTTTTGCTGTTTGATGAGGTGTGCATACTGTGCAGGTTGCGAGCATGGCGCACGTCACGCAAAGACGCCGCGAGTACGTCCATGTAGGCTCTCGGTCGCCATCCTTGGCGACCAAAGCTTTGCTTAAACATACGCCATGCTCGCAACATTAAGAGCAGTGCAAGCCGCACGCAGCAAAACCGTCAGCCAACGCTAACGCTTAAACTGGGCGCGAGCGTTGTATATGGAGTAAAGCCTTGGCGGCATGGATGCCGCCGTGGAGCCTACAGGGATGTATTCACGGCGACTTTACGGAATATGCATCGCTTGCGACTTACACCTAAGCCAATTTCACCAGCGAATTAAAGAAGGTAAGCAAAAATGAGTTACCAACATCAATACCAAGATGGCACTAATATTCACTACCCCATGGGTAAAGTGGTGTGTGTAGGGCGCAACTATGCTGAGCACGCCAAAGAACTTAACAACCCAGTCCCTGACGAGCCGCTGTTATTTATCAAGCCTGGCAGCTCAGTGGTTTGCCCAGTGAATGGTTTTAATATTCCGCAGGAACGCGGCGCGGTGCATTTTGAAATCGAAATCGCCGTACTGATTGGTAAACCTTTGTCTAAGCGTCCCAACGAAGAAGAAGTATTGGATGCCATTTCTGGCTACGCGCCTGCGCTGGATTTAACCCTGCGTGATGTCCAGGACGAACTTAAGAAAAAAGGCTGGCCGTGGGAAGTAGCGAAAAGCTTTGATGGCGCCTGCGTGCTCGCGCCTTTTGTCAGTGGCGATGCCGTCAGCGACATCAATAACATCCAAGTACGACTCGCCGTGAATGGTGACGTGCGTCAGCAGGGCAATAGTAGCGAAATGCTCAATCCGATTGTGCCGCTTATTCAACATATTGCCGGACAATTTTCCTTGCAGCCAGGCGATGTTGTTCTCACCGGCACACCCGCAGGCGTCGGACCTTTGCAGTCTGGTGATCAGGTGATTATGGAGCTGCCTGAGTTGAAAAGCCGCTTTGAAACCTTTGTCCGCTAATGCCTGAACTGCCCGAGGTAGAAACCACCCGCCGCGGGATTGAGCCGCACTTGCTCAATCAGCAGGTGGAACGCGTGGTGGTACGCAATGCACGCTTGCGCTGGCCTATTCCAGATGATTTGGATGTGCGCCTGTCAGGACAACGCTTTACCAAGATCGAGCGCCGCGCCAAGTATCTATTGTTGCATGCAGAGGTGGGCACGCTGATTTGTCATCTGGGTATGTCCGGTAGTCTGCGCCTAGTACCGCATAATGAGCCCATAGCCAAACATGATCATGTGGATATTGAATTGGCCTCGGGGCAGATGCTGCGCTACACCGATCCGCGTCGTTTTGGAGCCATGCTGTGGACAACGGAACTGGCTGCGCATCCGCTGTTGCTTAAGCTTGGCCCTGAACCACTGAGTGATGATTTTACTGCAGACTATTTGCATGCGCGTCTGCAGGGGCGCAAACAAGCCATCAAGCCCTTTATTATGGATAACGCCGTGGTGGTGGGCGTGGGCAATATTTACGCCAATGAAGCGCTGTTTGCGGCGGGCCTTGAACCACGTAAAGCCGCGGGTACGTTAAGCAAAAAACACTGCGTGTTATTGGTGGATGAGATCAAACGCATCTTAGCTGCCGCCATTGAACAAGGCGGCACGACATTGAAAGACTTTGTTGGTGGTGATGGCAAACCGGGTTATTTTCAACAAAAGCTGTTTGTTTACGGTCGTGCTGGGCAGCCCTGTTTAAAATGCGGTACAGAGTTAAAAGAGGTCAAGCTAGGTCAGCGTTCAAGCGTGTACTGTACAAAATGTCAGCGTTAATCTTTGATGTACTTGGCGAAAGTGGTAATTAGTTAGTTGAAAAAACAACTATGCGCTGACAAAACAATCAGTCGCCTATATAGTTAAATTGTCTATCAATAAACTGCTGAAGGAACGCTGTTATGAGCTTATTTCGTGTAATCGCTGCTGCACTAGCCTTAGTAATGGGCCTAGGTTCGTTACCTGCAATGGCCGGGGGCAACCCAAGTGGTAATCCAGAGTACAACACTGATACTCCTGAAGCCTATGCCATGGTTGCAGATGCTGTGATTGCCCGCCCGTTTTTAATCGCGGGTACCGTTATAGGTACAGGCTTGTTTGTTGTTACCCTGCCTTTTACGGCTTTAAGCGGCACAGTGGATAAAGCCGGTAAAGCCTTGGTGGTCGAACCGGGCAAGGCCGCTTTTGTTCGTTGCCTAGGTTGCACCAAATCGGGTTATCAAGCCGAACAGTAAATTCAAATCAAGTTTGTTTAAGGCCGCCTCCTTTTGGAGCGCGGCCTTTGTTGGTTTGGGCGTACAAAATAAGTGATAATGCATGCCAGCCGACACAAACTCTACGGTCAAACTGAATAATGGCACTAACAAAAAAATACTTTTTCCTGCTACTCGCTGCCATAGTGCTGTCGATAAGTTTTTGGTACAGCACGGCGTGGTTGCGCCTGAGTTCTGGGATCGCGTTATTTTTGTTTGGCATGCAGTGTTTGGAAGAAGGGCTTAAGCAACTGGCCGGCGGTAAGCTTGAGCAGTGGCTAGAGCGCAGTACAGCCACACAGTTTAAGGGTTTTCTGTTTGGCATGGGTGGCACCATGGTTCTGCAGTCAACCACCCTGATGTCCATGCTCACCATCGCCTTTATCAGTACGGGACTCATTCAGTTAGCTGGTGGCATCTCAATTTTATTGGGCATTAACTTAGGCACAAGCGGCGGCATGTGGTTGTTGGCCGCTGCCGGACAAAACGTGAGCCTGTCGCCCTTGGCGTTACCCATGTTGGTGTTTGGTGTTTTGGCCGGCTTTCAAGGCGATAAAGGTAAAGCAGCGGGGCGTATCATCTTTGGCGTTGCCTTTATTTTTATGGGCATTGAGCAGATGAAAGGCGGCTTTGCTGACTTAGGTGGCAGCTTAGACTTAACCGAGCAGATTAAGACCGGCTATGTTGGACAGCTGATTTTTGTGGCAATGGGGATGGCATTAACGGCGATGTTGATGTCGAGCCATGCGACGTTCATGTTGGTGCTGGCGGCTTTGGCGGCAGGACAAATTGAATTATGGCAGGGCATGTCGATCGCTATTGGCGGCAGTGTCGGCAGCAGTATTAATGTGGCTATTATGGGCTGGCTCAGCGGCAATCGCAGTGGACAACGTTTGGCGCTGGTGCACACGCTGTTTAACATAGTTACCGGTGTGGTGACCTTCGTGCTGCTCACGCCCTTACTATGGCTAGTACAAACCATCATGGTGGACGGTAATTCACTACTGCAACTGGCGCTGTTTCAAACTATTTTTAACCTGACGGGTGTGGCTATTTTTTGGCCAATCCAGCGTTGGCTAGAGCAGGCTTTGTTGCGTTACTTGCCTGACCCAGTTGAGCCGGCGGTGCTGATTACGGATAAAAAAACACCCGAACCAAGCTTGCAAGAGCAGCTGATTGTGCCTGTTACTAAAGCACGTTATTTAAGCGATTCAGCCTTAACTTCTGCCGATACGGCATCGCGTGCGGTGGTACAAGAATTACAGCATTTAGGGCGTTTGAGTCTGGAGGTGATCTGTCACGCGCTGTATCAGCCAGTAGCGCAATTGGCCGCATCGCGCGTGGATGAAACTTGTCTTAATGCGCGCCCTGATGATGTCACGAGTTTGGACGCAGAGCTGCTGTATCAGAGGCATATCAAGGGCGTTTACTCGGATTTACTGAGTTTTATGAGCCGCTTGACCGTGGAAATGGATGAGGAGCATCAAAGCTTTTTACTGACCTGCCAGTTGGCGGCGTTGCAGCTGGTAGACGCGGTAAAAGATGCCAAACATTTACAAAAAAATCTGGGCCGCTATCTGCGTGATGATCGATCGTACGTGCATAACCATTATTTGGATTTGCGCCGTCATTTACTCTGGGTGCTACGTCAGGTGCGCGAGGTGAGTCGCTTGGATTTGCCGGATGATATTTGGCGCAATCGTTTGGAGTGGTTGGATAAACAGGCAGCAAAGTTTGACACTGAGTTTCGTCAACGCATTTTTTCTGAAGTGCGTAAACAACAGCTTGATAGCATGCAGGCCAGTTCGTTGATTAATGATCTCGGCTACAGCAGCAGAATTACGCAGAGTTTAAGAAACGTGCTGCAGCTGGGTTTGATGGAAGAAAACCAACTGCTGCGCGGGTTGCGTCATTTGGTTGGTGATGAAGAAGCGCCACTGATTGAGCTTTGATGGCCTGATTCATTAAAAAGACTTAATCTGGATCTGATACAGCGAGCAGTTGCGGCATTAACGCTGAGAAGTGTTCTGCAATGTGCTCTATATTGTCATCGGCCACCCATGGGACCCGAGCTAAGCATGGGGACTTAAGATGCTGTTCTAGGCTGATAAGGTTGTCTGCCAGAGCAGGCATAGTCGGATCTAGGCAGTTGGCAATCCAACCAGTTAGCTTTAAACCATCTTGGGCAATGGCTTCTGCGGTTAAGAGCGCATGGTTGATACAACCCAAGCGTACACCCACCACTAAAATGACCGGTAACTGCAATGCTTTTGCTAAATCCGCCATGGTTTGGCTAGCACAGATGGGTACGCGCCAACCGCCTGCGCCTTCAATTATCGTCAAGTCAGCCTGTTGGTTAACGACCTGCAGGCACGCCTGTTGCAAGGTGGCCACGTCTAACTTTACGCCAGCCTGCTGTGCAGCCAGATGTGGTGCAATCGCTGGGGCAAAAGCAAAAGGGTTAATTTGCGCGTAGGGCAGTTTGATGCTGGATTGCTGTGCTAGTGCCAGTGCGTCGCTATTGCGTAGCCCCTGCGGGGTTAAATCACAGCCCGAGGCGACGGGTTTGATAGCCAAGGTGCTGAATCCATGTCGGCGTGCGGCACAGAGCAATCCCGCCGCGACGGTGGTTTTCCCTACATCGGTGTCGGTGCCAGTGATAAAAAAAGCGTTACCCATTAATCATATTGCCTGTCTGAGTTGTGTAAAAAATGCGCTTGTAACAGCGGTACCTACAATTCGTGAGCATGAATCCCCATACCACAGAGTGACTTGGTTTAACCTTCGCCCAGCCGCTGGGTTCCTACAGTAAAGCGGTTGGCACGCAGCCGGTCGCTTGGCACAGCTCTTGTAGGAGCGCAACTTTTGCGCGATTGGAGCCCGAACCCCGCACAACCGGTTTTATCCTGTTGCACTTGCGTGACTTCAA
>LFTS01000253.1:0-9460 GCA_001513435.1 Gammaproteobacteria bacterium DTU040 | reverse complement strand
TCCCAGAGAAGCAGTGTCTAGGCTTGCACACAATTCAACTAAACCGCTTGCAGCGCGGCATAGACCATCTGCCAGGTTACGGGTAAGCCCAGCGGTTGGCGCTGTTGTTCGTAAGCTTGACTGAGCTTCATATATTGCTGGCGACTGGTTAAACCATTGTTGCGGCCCGTTTGCACATGGTGGGCGCCAAGTTGTTTAAGGTTTTGACTCAGCGCGCGCACGCTAGAAAAATGCTGTTGCAGGGTTTGGCTGCGCAAGTGCACAACCGTTAAACCACTGGCCTCACAGAGTTGTTGGTAGTCCGCAAAACGACGAAACTGATTAATGTGAGGTTGGCCATCGACCGCCTGCCAACTATGTTTTAGCTCACACAGGGTGCCTTCGGCTACGCTGGTAAAGGCAATAATGCCATTGGGTTTTAATACGCGCTTAGCTTCGGCTAACACGGCGGCAAAATCATCACACCATTGCAAAGCCATGCTGCTAAAAATTAAATCCACACTGTTGCTGACGAGGGGTAATGCTTGCGCATCAGCACATAGATAACTCGCATAGGGGCGCAATCGCTGCGCATGTTGCAACATACCTTGGGCGATATCCACACCGCACCCCTGAGCCTGTGGGTAACGCTGCGCCAGTTGCTGAGAAAAAAAACCGGTGCCGCAACCCAGATCGAGCCAGTGTTGGACAGCTAGAGCAGGGGGGCACAGCTGTAATAATTGCTGACCCACTTCGCGCTGCAAGTGTGCCGCACTGTCGTAGCTGCAGGCCGCTTGCGAAAAACACGCCGCAATGGGATTGACTTCGTGCAATGGCATAACTGAACTAAGCATGCTGAGTCTCGTGGATAAAATCTAACATGCGTTCGGCCACCTGCTGTGCATCAGAGAGCACAAAAGCGTGACTGCCGAGCATAAGCTCAACCCGGGCAAGGGGATTTAGTTGCTGCATGTCTTTCAGCACTGCGCTGGGTACTAGGGCGTCTTGTTCTGCCAAAAGGTGCAGCTGTGCGCCGCTATAATCGGTTATTGGCGCACGGTTATCCAGCTCGGCTAGCACTTCTAGGCCAGCTATGGCCGCTTCACTACTTAATGGGTTTGTTTTATTTTCATTTACCGCGACTAGGCGTTGGGCAAGCCGTTTATGCTGTTCATCACCCTGGGCGCACAGGCTGATGAAACGCTTAAGTGCCATGCTGGGGCAATGCTTCACGGCCTTGGCGAATACAGAGAAAGTAAGCGATGCCATGGCGTGCGGCCAGTTAGCATGAGCAACAAAGCTGGCATTGCTGCCTAGAGTAATTAGACCCGCATAGCGCTCAGGTTGGCGACTGACTAACAGCGTTGCTAGCATCCCGCCCAACGACCAGCCCGCGAGCCAGCAATTCTCAGGTAACCTTTGTTCCAGCTGTATTGGCCAATTAACTTGGGTGAAATCCGGCAGTGCTCGTATTTCTACGCACAGGTCTCGTGACAATAGTTCAGCTAAAGGTTGCAGCGTAGTGCTGCTGAGTCCCCAACCGGGCAAGAGGATTAATGTCTGCTTAGTCATGACCATGCTCGATAGTTGGCTACTTGTTTATAAAGGGTCACTTATTCTTGCTCCTTTGGCAGGATGTTCGCCAATGTTTCTAACAGACGCTCAATATGGGCTGTGCTGTGGGCGGCGCTGAGGGTAATGCGTAAACGGGCGCTGCCATTGGGCACAGTGGGTGGGCGAATTGCGGTAATCCACAGGTCATGTTCTTGTAATTGTTGTGCAAGCCGCATGGCTTGTGCGCTGTCACCAATGAGTATCGGTTGAATTGCTGTTGTACTGGGCATCAGCTGTAGTCCCAGTGTCTGCGCACCTTGGCGAAACAGTGCAATTAATTGCTGCAGATGTTGGCGTCGCCAGTGTTCTTTTTGCACGATGCGCAGACTCTCCAGGGTGGCACAAGCCAAAGCCGGTGAGCTGCTGGTACTGTAAATATACGGGCGCGCAAACTGTATCAGTGCCTCAATTAATTCGTGGCTGCCGGCAATAAACGCACCGCTGGTACCCAAGGCTTTACCTAGCGTACCCATGAGTACGGGAACCTCTTGGCTGGATAGATTAAAGAGCTCCAATGAGCCAGCGCCGGTTTTGCCGAGCACGCCTAAGCCATGAGCATCATCGACCATGACCCAAGCGTCCTGTTGTTGCGCGAGGCGGCAAATATCAGGTAAAGGCGCTAGATCGCCATCCATACTGAATACGCCATCGGTAGCAATCAGAATGTTGCCGCGTGCACGGCTTAAACGAGTACTAAGGCTGTCCATGTCATTATGCAAGTAGCGTGAAAAACGCGCCCCTGATAAACGGCCTGCATCTAACAATGAAGCGTGATTAAGGCGGTCATGCAGTAGAGTATCGCCACTGCCAAGCAGGGCAGAGATCACGGCCAAGTTAGCTTGATAACCGCTGCTAAATAGCAAAGCGCGCTCACGACCAGTCCAGTGTGCCAGCGCTTCTTCTAGTTGCTGGTGGGGCAAAAGATGGCCGGTGACCAAGTGCGCTGCACCACCGCCTACACCCCAAGTTGCTGCCCCTTGTTGCAGAGCAGCGACTACGTCAGGGTGATTGGCTAAACCAAGGTAGTCGTTGCTGGCAAAAGACAGATATTCGCGCCCTTGGATGCGAATCTGTACGCCCTGAGGGCTTTCAAGGCATACCGGTCGGCGATAAAGCTGTGCCGCTTGTTGCTGCGCCAGGCGTTCTTTAAGGTTGAGGCTTTTCATAGCTTATAAGGGGCGAAATTCTATTGGAGCCCAGCATCTGGACGATGCGAGTGTGCCGGCAGGCTCGTCAGGTGTCGGGTTCGTGTTTTAATCGCGCAAAAGTTGCGCTCCCACAAAGTTGCGCTCCTATAAGAGTCTTTGCACAGCCGTACTAGGGTTCGTATCGCAAGACCTGCGGTCATGCTCTTTGCTCGGCCGCGTTGTAGAATAGGTTGGAGGTGCGTTGTTCTAGTACGTACTGCTCAATTGTCGCGGCATGCGACTCGTCGCTGTGGTCGTGGCGCTGCTCAGGCTGAATACCTAAACGGGCAAACAGGTCGCGATCACGTTCAGCCTGTGGATTGCCCGTAGTTAGCAGCTTGTCGCCATAAAAAATAGAATTCGCACCGGCTAAAAAGGCAAGTGCTTGCATCTGTTCGTTCATTTGCTCACGCCCAGCGGACAGGCGCACATGGCTTTTTGGCAACATAATCCGCGCCACGGCCAGCATGCGGATAAAATCGAAAGGGTCAATATCTTCAGCATCGGCCAAGGGTGTGCCCGGCACTTTAACCAGCATATTAATAGGTACGCTTTCCGGATGTTCCGGTAAATTAGCTAGCTCAATTAGCAGTTTGGCGCGGTCGGCCAATGACTCGCCCATACCTAAAATCCCACCGGAGCAGATTTTCATACCGGACTCGCGCACATAATTGAGCGTTTGCAGACGATCTGCATAGCTGCGCGTTGTAATAATTTGGTTGTAAAACTCTGGCGAGGTATCTAGGTTGTGGTTGTAATAATCCAGTCCTGCATCAGCCAGCTCTTTGGTTTGTTGCTCATCGAGCTTACCCAGTGTCATGCAGGTTTCCAGCCCTAATGCTCTGACGCCTTTAATCATTTCCAGCACGTAAGGCATGTCTTTTTTGCTGGGATGTTTCCATGCAGCGCCCATACAAAAACGCGTGGCACCCTGCATTTTTGCTTGTTGTGCTTCATGCAGTACTTGCTGCACCTCAAGGAGTTTTTCCTTTTCCAGCTCAGTATTGTAATGACCAGATTGTGGGCAGTATTTACAATCCTCAGGGCAAGCCCCTGTTTTTATCGACAGTAGGGTAGAGACCTGCACGCGGTTAGCATCAAAGTGCTGGCGGTGGACTTGCTGGGCTTGGAAAAGCAGGTCGTTAAAGGGTTGCTGCAGTAATGTAAGGACCTCATCGAGTGTCCAATCGTGGCGTAATGTAAACATAATGGCATCCTTGAGGTTGACGCTAAATTTTCAGTTAAAAAATGTTCTATGTCAACCTAGATTATTTTGTAAGTTTACAGTGTGTGAATACGCATTTTAAAATTCTGTATTGTAATATGTAATGAGATTCACTATCATTTAGGTGTTTTCCAATAAGTGCTTGTAAGCGCAAAACGTATGCGTACTCAAATCACTCCAACACCACCATACCTTCGAGGTTGCCATGCAAATTCGTACTCCCCTTCTTACCGCTATCACTATGGCCACTGCAGCTGCAGTATCAGGTCAGGCTTTTGCCAGTGATGAGATTGTTGTTTATTCATCCCGAATAGAAAGCCTGATCAAGCCTGTTTTTGATCAATACACTGCCGAAACCGGTGTGCAAATCAAATACATCACCGATAAAGAAGCACCGCTGATGGCGCGTTTGAAAGCAGAAGGTGCGAATACGCCAGCCGATATGCTGATTACTGTGGATGCGGGCAACCTATGGCAGGCTGAGCAAATGGGTATTTTGCAGCCTTATAGCTCAGACGTAATCAAGGCGAATATTCCCAGCCAATACCGTTCCAGCACCGATAGCTGGACAGGTTTATCCCTGCGTGCGCGTACTATTGTTTACTCTACTGAGCGTGTAAACCCAGATGAATTGAGCACCTATGAAGCATTGGCTGACGAAAAGTGGAAAGGCCGTTTGTGCTTGCGTACCAGTAAAAAAGTGTATAACCAATCACTGACTGCCACGTTTATTGAAACTCATGGCGCAGAGAAAACTGAGCAATTGGTACGTGCTTGGGTGGGAAACTTAGCGACCGAACCCTTCTCTGATGACACCGCTTTGCTGAAGGCGATTGATGCTGGTCAGTGCGATGTGGGCGTGGTGAATACCTATTATTACGGTCGTTTGAGTCAAGAGCAGACTGACTTGAAAGTAAAAATTTTCTGGCCTAACCAGCAAGATCGTGGTGTTCACGTGAATCTTTCTGGTGCTGGAATTACCAAAAACGCACCCAATGCAGCAGCAGCGAAAAAACTGCTCGAATGGATGACCAGCGCGCAAGCACAGCATTTCTTTGCAAGCGCCAATATGGAGTTTCCTGCCAGCCCAGCAGCCGAGATTGACCCAGTGGTAGCGGCTTGGGGCGAGTTTAAAGCAGACAGCATCCCAGTTGAGGTTGCCGGTAAGCGCCAAGCTGAAGCAATACGCTTGATGGACCGTGCTGGCTGGCGTTAAGCAGTAAGTAAATTAAGTAATGATCACTGAGACTAGGCTGTGTGCAAATTTCAATTCACTGCCACAGCCTAATCTTGGTTCCTTGCAAGTCAAGTCACACAAGAGCCGTACCAACCAGAGCCGTGTCCAGCCCTTAGACCAGACCGCCTTACTGTAGGAGCGCAACTCTTGCGCGATAGGACCTTCAGCCAATTCAAAGGCCAATCATCCCTTCACGCTCAAGTATTTGAATTAACTCCAATCGCACATAAGATGCGCTCCCACAGATGGCTTTGGTTTAACCTTCGCCCAGAAGCTGAACCACCCACAGGGGTTGTGCTTGCTGGCGTTTCTTGTAGGAGCGCAACTCTTGCGGATAGGACCTTCAGCCAATTCAAAGACCAAGCTTATGCAAATTAGTGGCTAACTTCGCTGATTAAACGGTTCAGTAAGCCGATGATTTCCTCTGAGTACAGCTCTACATCCTCGTACATGCGCTCAGCGTCTTGTTCGTTACCTTGTTGCTTGGCCTTAATAATATCCTGAATCAGTTTATGCAGACGCTCATGCGGTTTTTGTAGTTCTTGGAAAGCAGGCATCGCGGCAAATTGTGCGCCATTGCTACGGCACCAAACGCCTAAATCGCAATCATTATGGCTGGTGGCTTCGTCTAGTTTTAATGAAGCACGACCGTCGAGGAAGCTTCTGATCCGCACACGCCAAGCGCTGTGTGCACTTTTGGCCATCGCCAGCTCAACCTGCACCGGAATATCAACTTTAAAAGCGCGCATTTCGGACATTAGCTCACCAATGGTGCCGCCCATATCGCTGGTGGCAGAACTGATATTGGATGAGTGATCTACCGCGACCACCGCGCCGTCATTAATGCTCACAAGGTTACGGTTAATATCTTCCGCCACGCTGGTTTGCTCTTCCGCAGCCGAGGCGATTTGCGCGCTCATATCGCTAACGCGTGCGATGGCTGAGGTAATTTCATTCAGTGCGCTTTGCATCATTTCTGAAGACTGCGCCACAGAGGTGGCTTGATCTTGGCTTTGCTCCATCAGCGCTACGGAGTGCGACACACCTTCTTGAAGCTGCACAATCATTTCATGAATTTCTGTGGTTGCCGACTTGGAGCGTTGTGCTAACTGACGTACTTCATCAGCGACTACCGCAAAGCCACGACCATGCTCACCAGCGCGGGCGGCTTCAATAGCAGCATTAAGAGCGAGCAGGTTGGTTTGCTCAGAGATGCCGGTAATCACATCTAGAATTGAACCAATGTTTTTACTGTATTCATCTAGGGTTTGAATACTGCTACTGGCTTGCATAACGTTTTCTGCCAAGCTCAGCATCGCTTGACTGCCGTGATTAACCGCTTTACTGCCTTCTACCGAACTGGTTTCGACCAGCTCAGTGGCTTCGGCGGTGTTGGTTGCGTTCTGTGCAATTTCCATCGCCGTGGCAGACATCTCGTTCATGGCCGCAGAGACTTCTTGGGTTTTAACTTGCTGGGTCTGGGACACCTCAAAGGCTTCGCCCGTCATGCGGAAGCTGTATTCAGTTCTTGAACCCAGCTCACCGAGGTGTTCCAGAACGCGTAAAACAGTGTGCTCAACTTTGCCAACAAAAGTGTTAAACAGCTTAGCAACCTGAGTCAGCTCATCGTCTCCGACCACCGGTAGACGCAGGCGTAAGTCTTGTTCGCCTTCAGCAATATTACGCAGTGCCTCGGTGAGTCTGATAACAGGGCTAGTAATACTGCGTGCAATAAACCAGGCCACTAATAAACCGGCAAATAAAACCGCCAGGGCGATGATGATTGTGCTTACCACGGTATCATTAAAAGCCGCAGCACTGGCAGAGCGATCGGTATACACAGTAACCGCACCGATAATGTTCCCGCTAAAGTCTTTTAAAGGACTGGCTGTGGCTAGAATTTGCTTGCCTGCAGATTCCAGACGTTGACTAACGGTTTCGCCGTTCATCACCCTTTGTAGTTCAGAGGTGTTGAACATGCTGTCACCTTGCCAGGTGGTAATCAGCGGTTTAAAGCTGCTGCCGTCGGGACGCAAAATACCGATGTCAGCATGGTGATTAGTTTTAAAGGTGTCGACGAACGCTTGGCGCATAGACAAACCCAGCTCAAAACTACCTAGGTGTCGACCTTCCCAGAATACGGGCACCACGCCTCGAATACCTAAACCAGCCACCCCAGACTCAAGCCCTGAAATCTCTTTTTTCTGATTATTGGTTTCCACTACAGTACGGCGAAAGCTAGACAGATCATCACCGAATTTATCGGGGGCATGCAGCCGCAAAAATGAAGTTGCTGGCGCTAAGTGAAATTGCATCTGCTCAATGCCCGCGTTTTCTTGCAGGTACTTAAATGTCGGCAGCAACTCTTCTAGCAAAGCTTGACGATCGCGCTGGGCAAAGAAGTACTGCAGGCTTGGCTGATTAGCGATGGCTGCGGCAAGGTTTAGTGCTTGTGAGCGTTGGGTGCTGATTTGTTCCTGTACGGCCGCCTGCAAGCTCTCAATATAGAGGTTTTCGTGGTAAGCGGCTTGCTTGTCCAGCGTATTGAGGAACTGCGGCAGCAGAGCACCAATGCCAATAATTAATACCAAAATAAAACCGAGTAAGGTACGTGTACGGATGCTGAGTCTATTAAGCATAAATAATATCTATCCCTTTAAATTATGTCTGGCATTAAATTAAAATTAGTAAAGTATATGGCTAGTAGCGCATTGCTATCAAGCAAGGCTGCAATAATACTTCGGCACGCGAATACCAAACTTTAAGCAATAGTAAAGTTTATCTGTTGAGCTGGTTGATGGCGCGGCAAAGTTTTTCTAGTGTGGGTGGAGGAATAACTGTTGTTCAACCTGCTCGACACTTAAGTCATACAGCCAAGCAATATTGTCAGCAGTGCCCAGTTCAGTAACGGTGCCAGTTTTTGTTAAAGTGCCTTGCTTAAATAAAGCCAAATAATCAGCACTTTGCAGGGCGTGTTCCGGTTGATGGGTACTAATAAGAATGGCTAAACCTTGTGCTCTAAGTTGATTAATATGCTCAAGCACCAGAATTTGATTAGCAAAATCAAGACTGGCGGTAGGTTCATCCAGAATTAAAATTTTCGGTTGTTGTGCCAAGGCGCGTGCCAGCATAACCAGTTGCTGTTCACCACCGCTAAGTTCAGCGAATGAGCGCGTGGCAAGGTGTGTAATCTGTAATTGTTCTAAGCACTCCAGTGCAATACTCTGATCGCTGGCACCGGGTTGGCTAAAAGCTGAGTGGTAGGCGCTGCGACCCATCAATACCATCTCGAAAACGCTAAAAGAAAAGTGACTTTGCACAGCTTGAGGCACATAGCCGATGTGTTGTGCCCTGAATTTAGCGGGCCAATCACTGAGGGTTTTATCCAGCAGCTGAATTTGTCCGCTAACCGGCGCCAATAAACCGAGTAAGGTTTTGAGTAAAGTGGTTTTGCCGCTGCCATTAGGGCCCAGTAACGCAATCACCTGTCCAGCGGTTAATTGAATATCAAAGGCTGAGCCTAATGCTTGGCCTTTATAACCAATGCACAGCTGCTGAGCACGCAAAAAAACAGTCATGGGCGATTACTGCGCAGTAAAACAAACAAAAAAAACGGACCGCCCAATAACGCGGTCAACACGCCCAGCGGAAGCTCTAGTTCGCTGACGCTACGTGCTAGGGTATCGGTCAGTAGGACAAAACTTGCGCCCAACACAATGCTGAATGGCAGTAAGCGCGACATATTCGGGCCGACCCAAAGCCTTGCAATATGCGGTACCAGTAAGCCGACCCAACCAACAATTCCGCTAAAAGATACCGCACAGGCGGTCATCAGCGTGGCGGCAGCAATCAGTACCCAACGACTTTGAGCTACATTTATGCCCAATGCCGAGGCTTGCTCATCATCAAAGCTGAGCACATTAATATGCCAGCGCAATAGATAAACCAGCGTTAAAGCGGCTAGTATTAACGGTGCTGCCCAGCTTAGTTCAGCCATGCTCACACCGTTTAAACCACCGAGTAACCAGTAGGTAATGCCGGGGAGTTGATCGTAGGGATCGGCAATTACTTTAACTACGGAAATTCCTGCGCCCAGCATAGTGCCGATGGCGATACCGGCTAATACGAGCATTAATATGGGATCGCGCTGGCGCAATAGACTGGCAATACTATAAACCAAAAAAACCGCCGCTAACCCGCCAAGAAAAGCCAGCGCCT
>LFTS01000013.1 GCA_001513435.1 Gammaproteobacteria bacterium DTU040 | reverse complement strand
AGGTAGTTCAACGCCTTCAAGGGCGAAATGACGCCGCAAGTTGAGACATCAATATCCACGCGGAACGTGGCAATACCGTCAATCGGGTGAATTTCAGGATAGGTATGCACGGTGATATGGCTTTTATCCAAGTGTGCCAAAATCGTTTCCGGCAGCGGGCCAGGCGACTCAGCCATCTGGCTTTCTGTAGGAACAACAGGCTCCTCAGAAATCAGGATGGTCACACTCGCACCCTGAGGGTCATAGTCTTGACGGGCAATGTTTAAAATATTCGCGCCAATAATCTCGACCACATCAGTCAAAATTTGCGTCAGGCGTTCAGCATCATACTCTTCATCGATATAGGCCACATAGGCTTGCTGATCGGCGGGAGTACGCGCATAGCTAATATCGTAGATGTTAAAGCTCAGCGTGTTGGTCAGGTTATTAAACCCGTGTAACTTAAGTTTATTGGTCAAAGCTAGACCCTCTTGGTGGTACGGCAAAGCCGCATTATTTCTGCATGCCTGTCAATTGCTGCACTGTATTGGCAGCAATTGCGTAGGGCGGTTTTCACCTCTTCGCAATTGCGATTCTGGTTGTCGCACCGGGATTGGTGCTTTAAAAAGGCGCGCCATTATGCAAAGCATATTGTTTTAGCGCTACCTATATTTTCAATGCACCGGCTTATGCCGTTAACCCTGCTCAACAATGCTAAAACTGTGGCTAATTACTACACCCGCACGCTCTAGCATAATGGACGCAGAACAGTATTTTTCTGCCGACAGTTCTACCGCACGCTTTACCGCAGTTTCTTTTAACTGGCTACCGGTGACCACGAAGTGCAAGTCAATTTCAGTAAACACCTTGGGCTCTGTATCAGTACGCTTAGCTTTAATTTCTAGCTCACAGCCGCGCACATCCTGTCGCGATTTACGCAGGATACTCACCACATCAAAGC
>LFTS01000142.1 GCA_001513435.1 Gammaproteobacteria bacterium DTU040 | reverse complement strand
GTATTGGCGAAAATGCCAGCTTAATCCGCCGTAAAACGCTGGATCATATGCGTATATTTAATTTCAAGCTCGATGACGCTGCTAACCAAGCCTGCACACGCGGAGCTGCCGGTAAAATCAGCCTCGATGGTCACCCATTGGTCATGGTAGTTCCTACTAACGAAGAACGCCAAATTGCCAATGAAACCCTCGAACTCATCGACGCAATCGCTAAATAGGACGTTTAAATGCATACTTTTTTACTGTCTCCAACAGGTTTTGGCGTAGGTCTTACCTCCGTCAGCTTAGGTATTGTTCAAGCCTTGCTCAGCTCGGGCATCAAAGTGGGCTTTTTAAAGCCCATCGCCCAGCCGCACCCAAGCGAAAGCGGGCCCGAACGCGCCAGCGAGTTAATGATGCGCGTGCACGGCACACAACAGCCCCAACCTTTAGCGCTCTCTCATGTTGAGCACATGGTGGGCAACGGTCTTATTGATGAGCTAATGGAAGAAATCGTCAGCATGCACCAGAGCATGCTGTCACAATATGACGTTATTATCGTCGAGGGCATGACTCCTTCACGACAAGCCAACTATGTTGAGCGCATTAACGCCAGTCTTGCGAAAACACTTGACGCTGAGGTCATTTTGGTCAGCGCCCAGCAAAGCGACAATCTAGATGAAATATCTGACCGCATCGAATCTCAAGCACAGCTGTTTGGCGGCACCAAAGACCCTAAAGTCTTAGGTGTCGTAATCAACAAGGTAACCAACCCTTCGCTAAATGGTTTTGCCGAGAAACTCAAAAGCCATTTGCCTGCCTTACGTAAAGGCGATTTACATTTAATCGGCTGCATTCCTGCGAAAGAAGAACTCAATGCTCCACGCACAGCTGACTACGCAAAGTTCTTAAAGGCCAGCCTATTAAACTCAGGTGAAATTGAGCAACGCCGTGTGCAGAAAGTTATTCTATGTTCACGCACTGTAGCCAACATTGTGCCCTTGCTACAGCCCGGTGTTTTAGTAGTTGTGCCCGGTGATCGTGACGACATTATTCTGGCCGCTAGCCTAGCAGAAATGAACGGCATTCCTTTGGCCGGTCTGATACTTACCGGCGGTTACGAACCCAACAAAAGCATTATGGAAATGGGTAAAAGCGCACTTAAAGGTGGCCTGCCTGTTATGTGGGTGACTACCGGCTCTTACGATACTGCTTACCAAGTTACTCGCCTGCCACGCGCCATCCCGGAAAACGATCTGGAGCGTGCAAAAACAACCAGCGAACACATTACAGCCCATCTTGATAAAAACTGGCTCGTCACACGCTGCAGCACAGTTCGTCAAGCATTGCTGTCACCGCCAGCATTCCGCTATCAGCTGGTGAAACGCGCCCAAGCAGCGGCTAAGCGCATTGTTCTGCCTGAAGGTAACGAGCCGCGCACAATTCAGGCAGCCGCAATCTGCCAAGAGCGCGGTATCGCGAACTGCGTACTGATTGCCAAGCGCGAAGAAGTAGAAGCGATTGCTAAAGCACAGGGTATTACTTTACCTGCAGGCTTAGAAATTATTGACCCTGATAGCGTACGTGAGAAATACGTTTCACCCATGGTGGAGTTGCGTAAATCGCGCGGTGTAACCACCGAGCAAGCACGTGAGTTTTTGGGGGATACCGTTGTATTAGGCACCATGATGCTAGCCGAAGACGATGTGGACGGTTTAGTTTCCGGTGCTGTGCACACCACGGCCGACACGATTCGCCCCGCACTACAACTCATCAAAACAGCTCCAGAATTCAGCCTAGTGTCATCTGTATTCTTTATGCTGCTGCCTGATCAGGTTGTGGTGTATGCAGACTGTGCCGTAAACCCAGATCCGAACGCTGAGCAATTAGCAGAAATTGCACTGCAGAGTGCTGCATCTGCTGCGGCTTTTGGTATTGAGCCAAAAATTGCCATGATCAGCTACTCAACCGGCAGTTCTGGTACGGGCGACCATGTAGAGAAAGTACGTGAAGCCACCCGTATTGCCAAAGAGCGTGCGCCACACTTGGCGATTGACGGTCCTTTGCAATATGACGCGGCTAGCGTTGAAAGTATTGGCCGCTCTAAGGCTCCAGACAGTGCTGTTGCCGGTCGCGCGACTGTATTCATCTTCCCTGACTTGAATACAGGTAACACGACATACAAAGCGGTACAGCGTAGCGCTAACGTGATCAGCGTGGGTCCAATGCTGCAAGGTCTGCGCAAGCCGGTTAATGACCTGTCTCGCGGCGCCTTGGTTGAAGACATTGTCTTTACTATCGCCCTAACAGCTATTCAGGCAGCCAGCCAAGACTAATAGGTCTATATCATGCGTTTGGTCACCTGCTTAACCCTAAGCAGGTGACCAACAAGCCGGCAACAAAGGCTTGCACTTCACCTTAAAAAGCTTAACCATTACGCAATACTCATTACGGATTTGCTGCATGTTAAGTTTCTTACCTGCTCTTCTTCGCGGCATTATTGCCAGCTTGATCATGGCACTCAACACCCTATTTTTGTGTTGGCCATTATTCATCCTTGCCCTGTTTAAACTTGCACTACCCTTCCCACCAATTCAGCGCGCATTACGCTTTGGCATGCATTGGATTGCCGAAACCTGGATCGCGGTAAATGGCTTTTGGATAAGACTCGTACAACGTATTGAATGGGATGTGCAGGGTTTGGATTCGCTGGATAAACAGCACTCTTGGCTCGTGACCAGCAACCATCAAAGCTGGGTGGATATTCTGGCTTTGCAGTATCAGTTCAATCACCGTCTGCCCTTATTGAAGTTTTTCCTCAAGAAAGAACTCATCTGGGTGCCTGTGATCGGCCTGTGCTGGTGGGCGCTAGAATTTCCATTCATGAAACGCTACAGCAAAGAGTATCTAGCCAAACACCCGGAAAAACAAGGCCAAGACCTAGCCACCACGCGCAAAGCCTGTGAGCGTTACAAAACCAATCCTGTTTCGGTATTTAACTTTTTGGAAGGCACGCGTTTTACCCCGAGTAAACACACACAACAACAATCGCCTTACCAGCACCTGCTCAAGCCCAAGGCAGGTGGCATTGCTTTTGTGTTAGATGCTATGGGCGAACAACTGCACGGCCTAGTTAACGTCACCCTGTACTACCCACAAGGCCGCCCAACTCTTTGGTGCTTACTGTCTGGACGCATCAAAAAAATCATCATGCGCGTGGAAGTCATGCCCATCCCCCAACAGTTTATTGGTCACGACTACAGCAGCGACGAGACCTATCGACTCGCCTTTCAAACTTGGGTAAATGAACTGTGGCAGGCTAAGGATGAGCAGTTAAGCGAGCTGGTGAGGTCAGAGTCTGCTAAGGGTTAATAAATGCATTCGCTGCGGGGTTATTACTAAAGCTCGTGTGTATGTTTCTTCCCCGACAAGCTGGGTTCCACAAACGCGAAGCGCTGCTGTTTTATAGGACGCATCGCGCAAAAGTTGCGCACCAACAAAGTCTCTACGCCGCCGTCAATGCTAACCTCCCACCTTAAGTCCTACGACCTTACTGTGCGCGCTCCTATTTTTGGCGCTATAATGGCAGGCTTCATATTTCACAGCCTTGGGCTTTATTAATTAAGCGCAGGGCTGGCTAAACTAAGGAGCGCTACATGGCCGCCATTAAGCAAGACGATTTGATTCAAAGCGTCGCTGACGCCTTACAGTATATTTCTTACTACCACCCGCTCGACTTTATCCAAGCCATGCACCAAGCCTACGAGCGCGAGGAATCCCCCGCGGCTAAAGACTCCATGGCGCAAATTCTCATCAACTCACGCATGAGCGCCACCGGCCATCGTCCGCTGTGTCAGGACACAGGTATCGTCACTGTGTTTGCACGTGTGGGCATGGACGTTAAATGGGACGGCGCGACCATGGGTCTCGATGACATGATCAACGAAGGCGTGCGTCGTGCGTACAGCAACCCAGACAACATTTTACGTGCCTCTATTTTGGCCGACCCGGCTGGTGCGCGTAAAAACACCAAAGACAATACCCCAGCAGTCATCCATTACAGCATCGTACCTGGCAACACCATCGAGCTAGATATTGCCGCCAAGGGCGGTGGCTCAGAAAACAAAGCCAAAATGGCCATGCTTAACCCGTCTGACTCCATTGTTGACTGGGTGTTAAAAACTGTTCCTGAGATGGGTGCAGGCTGGTGTCCACCTGGCATGCTCGGCATCGGCATTGGCGGTACCGCCGAAAAAGCGGCCATTCTGGCCAAAGAATCCTTGATGGATCCCATTGATATTCATGAGCTGCAAGCGCGCGGCGCACAAAACCGCGTAGAAGAGCTGCGGTTAGAGATTTTTGAAAAAGTGAACCAGCTGGGTATTGGTGCTCAAGGCTTGGGCGGTTTGACCACCGTACTGGACATCAAAATCAAAGACTACCCCACACATGCGGCTTCGCTGCCAGTCTGTATTATTCCGAACTGTGCCGCCACGCGCCACGTGCACTTCACGCTGGATGGTTCTGGTCCTGCCGCACTTGAAGCACCTGACTTAGATGCTTTCCCCGACATCGTATGGGATGTTGGTCCAACCGCACGCCGTGTAAATCTCGACACCATCACGCCAGAAGACGTACAAAGCTGGAAGCCAGGCGAAACCCTGCTACTGAACGGTAAAATGCTCACTGGACGCGATGCAGCGCACAAGCGCATTGTGGATATGCTCGACGCGGGCGAAGAGTTACCGGTTGATCTGAAGGGTCGCTTTATTTACTACGTTGGCCCGGTTGATCCCGTGCGTGACGAAGTGGTTGGACCGGCTGGCCCTACGACTGCCACCCGTATGGATAAGTTCACCCGTCAAGTACTGGAATCCACCGGACTGCTGGGCATGATTGGTAAGTCCGAGCGCGGCCCAATCGCTATTGAAGCCATTAAAGACAACAAAGCCGTGTATCTGATGGCTGTAGGCGGCGCGGCGTATCTAGTGTCGCAAGCCATTAAAAAATCTCGCACTGCGGCCTTTGCTGACTTGGGGATGGAAGCCATCTACGAGTTTGAAGTCAAAGATATGCCGGTTACTGTAGCAGTCGATAGCTCAGGTGAATCTGTGCACATCACTGGCCCACAGGTGTGGAAGAAAAAAATCGCTGAAAATCTTGCGGTAGAAGTCTAGCTCAAGCTTTGCCATAGCCACAGCGCGAGTTAATTGCTCGCGCTGCTGGCAAACTCCCTCTAGCTCTCCAGGTTTGACCTACATCAAGAAATAGTGGTTTTTTAACACAAACTAGCCCTTTGTCTAGTTCGTACATCTTGGTTTTAGATAAGCCCTCCCTTAGAGTTAAAACACTGTGATTGCATAGGTTGCCGTTGAAATGACCTAACGCAGTAGCTGTTTAAGTTCTACCAAAAGCATGCTTTTGTGCCCTTAATACGCCTTGCTACACCCTGCTCGACCGCTTTCTTTGCATCCAGTCCATACGCATTTAGCGTGCAATTCAATTAAGTTTCAAAGGATGCAAGTTATGACTACTCGCCAGACTGGTACCGTTAAGTGGTTTAATGACGCCAAAGGTTTTGGTTTTATCACTCCAGAAAGCGGCCCAGACTTATTTGTCCATTTTCGTGCCATTGAAGGTAACGGCTTTAAAAGCTTACAGGAAGGGCAGAAAGTAAGTTTCGAGGCTGTTGAAGGCCAAAAAGGTATGCAGGCAGACAAAGTTCAGCCGCTTTAATTTAACCAATTTCATTAAGCCCTCACTGCGCAAGGAGTGAGGGCTTTTTCATTTTATCCCTCGAAGCAAAGACTGCGCGCCGCAATAGACTGCCTACCACTTCAATCGGCAAACCGGTAGAATACTGAACGTTTTCACTCTGAGGTGCTTATGTCAAAACGCTTGCTTGAACCCCAAGGCCAATATCCCAAGGCCAGCATTATGCGCCGTTTAGCCGCTATATTTTACGATTCTATGCTGGTTGTAGCGCTGGTTATGATTGTGACTTGGATTTACCAGCAAGGAGTGTTGCGCTTGGTGTATGGCAGCGAACAGCTTAAGTACATGGCTGAAAACGCTTTACTTGACCGCGACCCTATCCTCTCCAGTTTGCTGCTGCTGAGTATCTTCGCGTTTTTTGCTAAGTTTTGGCTGCATAATGGGCAAACCCTCGGCATGCAAGCTTGGAATATTCGCGTGCAAAACGCTGATGGCTCTGCTATTGACCTCTGGCAATGCCTATTACGTTTTTCAGTTTCGATTATTTCATGGCTACCGCTTGGGCTTGGTTTTTGGTGGGCTATATTTAGTAAAAACAACGACACCTGGCATGACAGCTACTCAGAAAGCATTACCGTGCAACTACCCAAAAGCACGCATAAAAAATAATGGCGCAAACTGAGTGCGCCATTATTAGCCATCTAAAACCCTAACCCGTACCGCCCACAGTGAGCTGTTCTATTTTTAGCGTGGGCTGGCCTACGCCTACTGGAACAGTTTGCCCGCCTTTTCCGCACATACCTACACCGCTATCCAGCTCTAAGTCATTACCCAGCATCGATACGGCGCGCATGGCGTCTGGACCATTACCAATCAGAGTGGCTCCTTTGACCGGTGCGGTAATCTTCCCATCTTCAATTAAATAGGCTTCACTGGTGGAGAAGACAAACTTACCGCTGGTGATATCCACCTGCCCGCCGCCTAAATTGGCACAGTAAATACCTTTCTTTACCGAGCGGATTATTTCTTCTGGACAGCTTTCGCCAGCTAACATATAGGTGTTGGTCATGCGCGGCATGGGCAAGTGCGCATAAGACTCGCGACGACCATTACCGGTACTGCTCACACCCATCAGCTTAGCGTTATGTTTGTCTTGCATGTAACCGCGCAAAACACCCTTCTCAATCAATACAGTATTCTGTGCAGCTACGCCTTCATCATCCACACTCAATGAGCCGCGTCGATTCGCAATAGTAGCGTCGTCAACAATGGTGCACAGTTTTGAGGCCACTTGCTGACCAATACAGCCGCTGTAGTTAGAGCTGCCTTTGCGGTTAAAGTCACCTTCCAAGCCATGACCTACGGCTTCATGCAATAAGACGCCGCTCCAACCCGGCCCCATCACCACCGGCATACTGCCAGCTGGTGCGGCAACGGCCTCAAGATTAACTAAAGCTTGGCGTACTGCTTCACGGGCATAATCTAACGCCCTGTCTTCATCTAAAAAATACTGATAATCACGGCGTCCACCGCCGCCATAGCTACCGCGCTCGCGACGGCCGTTTTGCTCGACCAGTACGCTGACATTAAAGCGCACCATGGGGCGCACATCGGTAGCCAGGTGACCCTCTAAATCAACCACCAAGATATGTTCCCAAGCACCGACCAAGCTCAAACTAACCTGATTAATGCGCGTATCCAAACTGCGAGTAAAGGCATCGACACGCTGTAAAAAGGCTACTTTTTCTTCACGGCTGAGCACATGCAAAGGATCATCAAGGCTGTAAAGAGGTGCTGTACTGTGTTGAGCAGCAATGACCTGAGGCGACCGCTGTTGGCCAGAACGCGCGATACTGCGTGAGGCTTGCGCCGCTTGCATCAATGCGGGCAAATGAATGGCATTGCTGTAGGAAAATCCGGTTTTCTCGCCCGCGATAGCACGCACGCCCACACCCTGATCGAGGTTAAAGCTCCCTTCTTTAACAATCCCCTCTTCTAACGTCCAAGCTTCGGTCATGCGCCGCTGAAAATACAGGTCACCGGCTTCAATGCCCGGCCCAGCCAACTCTGCCAGCGCCTGTTCTAATTGGGCGTGCTCTAAACCATTAGCGGATAACAGTATTTGGGTTGCACTGCTGTGTTGTTCACTCATTTAATTCTGTTCCCCTAGGAAATTCTATTCTGTCGCCTAATTGCGGCGTGCTAAATCTTTGATGCTGCCAGACTGGCATTTGTTGGCGTAATTCGTGCAGCTGCGGCAAATTAATTTCAGTCTGTATGACTTGTTGACCTTGGGCATGCTCAGCACAAATTTCACCCCAAGGGTCGAGTATCAACGAATGCCCATAGGTCATCCGCGTTTGAGTATGTTGCCCACCCTGATTGGCGGCCAAAATATAACACTGTGTTTCAATGGCTCGCGCTCGTAGCAAACTATGCCAATGCGCAGCGCCGGTTACGGCAGTAAACGCCGAAGGTACTGCAATCAATTCAGCACCCTGCTCACGTAGTTGAGTGTATAAACCGGGGAAGCGTAGGTCATAACAAACACTTAAACCCAGCCGACCCACAGGCGTATCCACGAGCACTATTTCGTTGCCAGCTTGGTAAGTATCAGATTCGCGGTATTGCCCGTGCTGGTCTGCTAGCGCGACATCAAACAGGTGTAACTTGTTATAGCGCGCCACCTGCTCACCCTGAGCATTTATCACCAAACAAGCGGCATAGGGTTTACCGTCGCGCTCACCATCAGCCAGCAACGGTACTGTTCCAGCCACTATCCACAGTTTTAATCGTGCTGCCGTTTGCTCAAGCCAACTAACAATAGGACCAGCACCTCTGGCTTCAGCAGCAGCAATACTGGCTACATCTGCGTGACCAAATACAGCAAAATTCTCTGGCAACACCGCTAAACGAACACCAGCTTGCGCAGCCTGTTCTAACAGAGTCTGCGCCTGACGCAAATTCGTATCAATATCAGCCGTGGATACCAGTTGTATGACGGCAACCTGCATACATTTCAACCCTAAAATTCAAGTCGTGCATCTTAGCCTGATTAGCCATGCAGAGCCAACTTCAACAGCTGAGCCAGCCGTATCTGTGGCAGCGTAAAACAGTCTAAAAATGAAGCCGATTAAAATGAATAGTACAACCCTATTAAGTACAGCAACCCATATCCCTGCTATAATTACGCCTTTAATTTGCTATCGGCTGGGCAGCCATAGAGAAACCATTTCAAGCCTTAAAAGGATGTCTAATGCAACAGCATGATTTTGATATTTTAGTGGTTGGCGGTGGTGGTGCTGGTCTGCGTGCCAGTATTGCCGCTGCGGAACACGCTTCAGACCTTAAGATAGGTCTAGTTTCTAAAGTTTACCCCATGCGTTCACACACCGTTGCTGCCGAAGGCGGTGCTGCTGCCGTAACCTTAGAGAAAGACAGCTTTCAAGCCCACATTGAAGATACCGTTATGGGTAGCGACTGGTTGGCCGAGCAGCAGGTGGTTGATTATTTTGTGCGCCACGCACACGCCGAACTGGTACAGATGGAGCACTGGGGATGTCCGTGGAGTCGAAAAGAAGACGGCTCGATTCAAGTCAGACGCTTTGGCGGTATGAAAGTCGAGCGCACTTGGTTTGCCGCGGATAAAACCGGCTTTCACATGCTGCACACTCTTTATCAAACCTCGTTGAAATACTCACAAATTGAACGCCTCGATGAGTTTTTCGTACTGGATTTAGTCGTCATTGATGACGCTATCGCGGGTGTTATCGCTATTCAAATTGCTACCGGCGAGTTGCACCTTATCAGGGCCAAATCAGTCATCCTAGCTACGGGTGGCGCAGGGCGTGTATTCCGCTTTAACACTAACGGTGGCATTGTCACCGGTGACGGCATGGCGATGGCGTATCGTCATGGTGTGGCGTTGCGCGATATGGAATTTGTTCAGTATCACCCAACAGGCTTGCCCGGTTCAGGCATTTTGATTACCGAAGCCTCACGCGGTGAAGGCGGCATTATGATCAACAAAGACGGCTACCGCTATCTGCAAGACTACGGTTTAGGCCCTGAAACACCGCTGGGCAAGCCTGAAAACAAATACATGGAACTAGGCCCACGTGACAAACTTTCACAAGCTTTCTGGCAAGAACAACAAGCTGGCCGCACTGGCCGCTACGGCGAAAGCGATGTGGTGTATCTTGACTTGCGTCACCTTGGTGAAAAATACCTGCAAGAGCGTCTGCCGTTTATTTGCGAACTGGCCAAAGCCTACGTTAACGTTGATCCCGCTCGTGAGCCGATCCCGGTACGCCCTGCTGTGCACTACACCATGGGCGGCATAATGACGGACGCTCAGTGTGAAACTAGCATCAAGGGTCTGTATGCGGCTGGTGAGTGTGCTTCTGTGGGCTTACATGGCGCTAACCGTCTAGGCTCAAATTCGTTAACTGAATTATTAGTCTTTGGACGCTTGGCGGGCGAACAGGCTGCTGCCAATGCACAAACACAAGACTTCGCCTCATTAAGCACCATGCAAGAGCAGCTCAACCAACAGCAACAGCAATTGGCTGAACTTAGCGCCCGTGATACAGGCGAGTCTTGGGTCGAGATCAAAAAAGAATTACTCATCACCATGGAAGAAGGGTGCGGCATTTATCGTACCGAAGCGGGCATGCAAAAAACCCTCAATACCATTCGTGCGCTTCAACAACGCTATAAGAACGTTCAGGTGAGCGACAAAAGCAAGGTCTACAACACTGAGCTGTTTATGTGCTTGGAGCTTGGTTTTGGTTTGGATATTGCCGAAGCCACTTGCTTGGGCGCACTGGAGCGTCGCGAATCCCGTGGCGCGCATCAGCGTTTAGATGAAGGCTGCACCAGCCGAAACGATGAAGAGTTTTTACGCCATAGCCTGGTGTATTACCAAGGACAAGAGGATGCACGCCTAGAATGGCAAGAGGTGGACACGTCTATTCTGCCGCCTGCTGTACGCGCATACGGTGATGCAGCTAAAGGAGCCAAGTCATGAAGCTCGATATAACCATTCTACGCTATTTGCCTGAGCAAGCGGCAGAGCCTTTCTCGCAAACCTACTCTGTGCCTTACGATGCCAGCACCTCGGTACTGGATGCGCTGACCTATATTAAAGAAGAGTTAGATCCGACACTCAGTTACCGCTGGTCGTGCCGTATGGCTATTTGTGGCTCTTGCGGCATGATGATCAACGGCAAACCCATCCTTGGCTGTAATGTATTTTTGCGTGATTACGCCAAAACCGGCATGCTGATTGAGCCTTTAGCACACTTCCCAGTCGAGCGTGACCTCATCATTGATATGGAGTCTTTCCTGACTCACTTGGAAGCGGTCAAGCCTTATCTCATCAACAAGAAGGCTCAGGGCGTACAAACCTTTGAACCTCATGTGCAAACTCCGCAACAGATGGATAAATACCAGCAGTTCTCGAACTGCATCAACTGCGGCCTGTGCTATTCCGCTTGCCCGCAATTCGGCTTGAACCCTGAGTTTATCGGCCCTGCCGCACTAACCTTGGCACACCGCTATAACCTCGATAGCCGCGATCAAGGTCAGGCTGAACGTATGCCGATGATTAACTCGGAAGAAGGCGCTTGGAGCTGCACTTTTGTGGGCTACTGTTCTGAGGTGTGCCCCAAACAGGTTGACCCTGCCGCAGCGGTTAACCAATCCAAAGTGACGTCAGCCACTGATTTGCTGTTGAGTTTACTAGGAGGTCGCTCATGAGTTATCGTCCACCCCTTACCCGCACTTGGTGGCTAAAAAACAATGCCTTTAAAGCCTATATGCTGCGTGAGCTCACTGCATTACCGCTGCTGTTTTTCCTGCTGTGTTTGGCCATAGGGTTGTATTCGCTAGGTCAGGGTGAACAACACTGGCAACACTGGCAAACAGTGATGCACAACCCATTAGTGCTGCTGATTAACGCAGTCGCTTTTGCCGCCAGCCTGTTTCATGCGTGGACCTTTTTCCAACTGTTCCCACGCGTGATGCCGATTCGCTTGGGCGGCACCACAGTGCCTGCCGCTGCTTTGGTGGCGGGACAATGGGCCGGTGTGGTTTCCGTTTTTGCTTTAGTCGCTTGGTTATTTTGGGGTTAGTACAATGCAACAAGAAAAAAAGTTTAAACGCAGTGACGAGCCCATTTGGTGGGGACTCTTTAGTGGCGGCGGTGTGTGTTTTGCCGTGTTCTTGCCCAGCGTTATTCTATTCTACGGACTGCTGCTGCCGCTTGGCATTGTGACGTTGGAGTATCACCAAGCCAGCGCATGGTTCTTTAGCTTTTGGGG
>LFTS01000255.1:17500-24889 GCA_001513435.1 Gammaproteobacteria bacterium DTU040 | reverse complement strand
TAAAGGTAAAGTGCGTGCTCAAGCGTTAGAGCAAATCGCTCAGGGCGCGCCCATGGTGGTCGGTACCCACGCTTTATTTCAAAACGAGGTGCAGTTTGCTCGATTAGCCTTAGCCATTATCGATGAGCAGCACCGCTTTGGCGTGCAACAGCGTTTAGCCTTGCGGGAAAAAGGCGTCGAGGGGCGTTTGAGTCCCCACCAATTGATTATGACCGCCACCCCTATCCCACGTACGCTCGCCATGAGCGCCTATGCGGACTTAGATACCTCGATCTTGGATGAACTACCGCCGGGCCGAACGCCTGTTAACACTGTAGTACTCAGTGATGTGCGCCGTAACGATGTCATTGAACGGGTGCGCGCTGCTTGCTTAGAAGGCCGGCAAGCCTACTGGGTATGTACGCTGATCGAAGAGTCAGACGAACTCACCTGCCAAGCCGCACAAACCACCTATGAAGAGCTGAGCCAGTCCTTAACCGAACTCAACATAGGCTTGGTGCATGGGCGTTTAAAACCGGCTGAAAAAGCGCAAATAATGGAAGATTTTAAACAGAATAAATTGCACTTACTGATCGCCACAACAGTAATTGAAGTGGGGGTGGATGTGCCCAACGCCAGTCTGATGATTATTGAAAACCCCGAACGTTTAGGGCTGGCACAGTTGCATCAATTGCGTGGTCGTGTTGGTCGTGGCAGTATTGCCAGTCATTGCGTGCTGTTGTATCACGCGCCTTTATCACAGATTGGGCGCGAACGCTTGGCTATCATGCGCGAAACCAATGACGGCTTTGTGATTGCCGAGAAAGATCTTGAGTTACGCGGCCCCGGTGAAATGCTCGGCACACGCCAAACAGGCTTGCTGCAGTTTAAAGTCGCTGATTTGATGCGCGACTCCGCCATGCTGCCTGCCGTGCGCGATGCCGCATTAGAGTTACTTGAACACCACCCACAGCAAGCCGAACCACTGCTTGAGCGTTGGCTCAAACACGGCCAGCATTATGGGCAAGTTTGATTGCATGATGTGCTTATACAACCGGTGAAAAAAACCCTATACTGTGTGCAGCTTATAAAGAAGAGAGAACAGGGTTGTTATGAGTTTGTCCGATTTTTCTACCAGCCAGCCCAGCATCTCTAGTGAACAGGTTGCCTGGCTACTAAAACAGCAAAACATACCCGTTGAAACACAGAGTGCTCAGCTTACCCCTGCTCAACAACAACTGCAGGTCGTAGTGCTGCGCGATGCTGAACAGTATCTATGCGCTATTTTTGCGCGCAACCATATACTGGATTTACGCGCACTCAACACACAACTAAATGCTAATTATAAAGCCGATAGCAAGCACAGCAGCAGCCTAAAGGTTCGTTTACAGGTGCATGATTTACCGGCCATTCCTGACTTACTCAACCTGCCCTGCGTTTACGCAACTCATTTAACCGAGCTGGACGATGTACTCTTCGAGTCAGGCAGTGCTGGCAGTCTGCTAAAAATCTCAGCTGATTCATTCAGCCAACTTATGAAAAACAGCCAAGCACTCGCGTTTACCGCTGAACTGCCTGCCACCAACCCCAACTTACTGCCCAGCAACCTCGATGTTCAGCACATCAAACAAGCTGTGCAATCTTTAACCACCTTGCGTATTAAGCAGCGCCTAGAGGAAACTCTGGAAATTCCACCCTTGTCTGTAACCGCGCAAAAAGTACTTAGGCTGCGTACCGACCCCAATGCTTATGTTGATGAATTGACCGCTATTGTGGAAACCGACCCCGCTATGGCTGCACAGGTCATGAGTTGGGCAGCATCACCTTACTATGCAGCACCGGGAAAAGTACGCTCTATTGAAGACGCTATCATAAGGGTCTTGGGTTTTGACTTAGTCATTAACCTCGCCCTTGGTTTAGCCCTAGGCAAAACACTTAAACTGCCTAATCAAAACGCCAGCCAGAACCGTGATTATTGGCAGCAAGCCATTTACACCGCATCGCTCATTGAAGGTTTGGTTGTAGCCATCCCTAGGCAGTATCGCCCAGAGGCAGGCTTAGCGTATTTGGCTGGATTGCTACACAGCTTTGGTTATGTACTGCTCGCACATATTTTTCCATCCTATTTTTCGTTAATCAGCCAGTACCTTGCAGCCAATCCTCACTTACAAGCCTGCTATGTAGAGCATTTTTTACTGGGCATTACCCGCGAACAAATGGGCGCTTGGCTTATGCAACACTGGCAAATGCCAGAGGAACTCACTGTGGCCATCCGCCAGCAACACAACCCTGACTACCAGGGTCCATATGCGGTTTATTCACAACTCACTTACCTAGCGACACAGTTATTAGCCGCGCAAGAAGGCGTTACCCAAGACATACCTGCCAGCCTCTATGAAAGTTTGCACTTAACACCCACTGACGCACAGCAAGCGTTGGACAAAGTCACAGCAGCTGAGCAGGCGTTACGTTTACTAGCCGCACAGTTATCAAGTTAAGCGTGCTTAATGCAACCTGCAATCATTTTCTAGGTCTAAATTTTCACAGTTTTTCAGCCAAGGTCGTTGATATGCGTTCACTCTTTTTTATCTTACTGGCACTGTTGCCGATGCAGATTTTTGCCCAAGCCTGTATTGTCGAAACCCAATCAGCGCAAGTTAAAGTTAAGGTGTGCCAGCAAAACCGCACTATTCCTGAACACCTATTTCGTAACGGATTTTGTAAACCGCAGCTTGCAGGGCAAAAAACCGAAGTCACCTTTGTTGACCGCTGCCCCACTGGTGCTTTTGGTGTATGCCGTAACTCACAAAGCTCTGGCGTTCCTTATCAGCAGGATATTTATTACTATGGCGTAGAGGATGACACGCGTTTTTTAAAGCCCGCTTGCGAGCGACAAAACAAAGGCGTGTGGATGGCGCAGTAGTAGGTTTAACCTTAGGAGCCTCTGAATAACGTTACCGAGGACGCTAACACAAGGCAAAAACGTACGAAAAAGCGCAGTTTACACATAGTAAATGAGCATTTTGAGTACGTTTTTAACGCGGTGGTAGCTACGCAGGTAGTTATTCAGAGGCTTCCTTAACTCACTCACTTGATTTAACAGCATTAAATTAACAATAAACTGGAGTATGTATGCGTAATATTATGTTTTCTTGGATTGCCCTGTGCGGTTTATTCTTATTTACGAGCGCCCATGCTCAGCCTATTGAAGAAGGAAAAAACTACATTAGTTTACGCAGCCCTGTCGCAACACAAGAGCCGGACAAAATAGAAGTAGTCACCTTATTCTGGTATGGCTGCCCACACTGCTATCAGCTTGAACCAACCTTAGATGCATGGCAGAAAAAACTGCCCGAAGATGTAAACTTTATCCGCGTCCCTGCTATGTTTGGCGGTATCTGGAATTTACACGGTCAGCTGTATTACAGTCTTGAAGCCATCGGTGCTACCGAACAGTTACATGCTGTTATTTTTGATGTCATTCAAAACAACAAGCAGCGCTTAGCCACTGCAGCCGAAATAACTGACTTTGTGGTCAAGCAAGGCATAGATAAAGACAGCTTTGAAAAAGCTTGGAATTCCTTTGCTGTTAAAAGTCAGCTACAAAAAGCCAAACGTCTGGCTATTGCTTATCAGATTTCCGGCGTACCCGCTCTAGTGGTTAATGGTAAATACACCTTTGACATTGCCAGCGCTGGCGGCTTAAAGGAAACCACAGAGGTTGCTGACTATTTAATTAACCACGAACGCAATAACTAGCGGTTACTAAAAAAATGCTGATGCCACGCCAAAAGCAATTACGCCAAGCCAAAACTGGCCGCTTAATTGACAACACTGAAGCCAGCTCTTATTGCATTGACGGCAAGGAAACCCTGCGCCTGTTAAGCTTTAATATTCAGGTTGGCATCAGTACCGGCGCTTATTGGCATTATGTTACCCGCAGCTGGAAACACATACTGCCACACCAAGAACGCTTTAAGAATCTGCAGCGCATCGGCTTTATGCTCAATGATTTTGACTTGGTCGCCATCCAAGAAGCCGATGGTGGCAGCTTGCGCTCTAACTATATCAATCAGGTGCAGCAACTCGCTCAGCTGGGCAAATTCCCCTATTGGTATCAACAGCTCAATCGTGACTTGGGTCCCTTTGCGCAACACAGCAACGGGCTCTTAAGTCGGGTCAACGTGCACAGCTTAGAAGACCACCCACTGCCCGGCCCTGCTGGGCGTGGTGCTATCTTGTTGCAAATAGGTTCTGGCCCTGATGCTGTAGTTGTAGTGATGATGCATTTGGCACTGGGTACAAAGGTGCGGAACCAACAGCTAGGTTATGTACGCGAGCTGGTGCAGGATTATCGACATTACGTATTAATGGGCGATCTCAATACTCATGTAGATGATCTGCTGTATCGTTCTCCTTTACGCACTTTAGATTTGCGGGCACCGCAATCTATTGCTACATTCCCTAGCTGGAATCCACAACAATGCTTGGATCACATACTGGTTAGCTCAGGACTGCAAATTGGTCAAGTTTCTGTACTTCCCTTACCAATTTCGGACCATCTGCCTGTAGCAACCGAAATAATCTTACCCTGCGCGAATCACTAACCGGTCTGAATACATACCACTTATGACAAACACTGACAGTCGCAATTGGAAAGAAAAGTACATTCTGTTACTTGCTGATTTCGAAACCAAACAAAGCAGTAAAAGCCAATACATCGCTCTGCTGCAGCGTGCTTTGGTACGCAGCATATTGGCAGCTGAAGGCCAGGATCCCAAGCTGGACCGCTCGCTAAAAGAGTTGCGCAGCGCTGTGCGTCGAGAACTGGATGCAGAACGCCTTGAGCAGATTATTGATGAGTTTGAGTTACGCTTAGTGGCTGCGGATGAAAAGAAGCAGCTTCACTTAGAAAAAATCCAACAAGCTCTGCATACGCTCTGCGATCACTTACTACAACAAAAGCCCAGCAATGAAATTACTCAGGCGCTTCATAAGTATCAAGCGGCCCTGCGAGTTTCCATCGCTAGCAGCTACAACCTGCACAACTTACTGCAGGAATTGAGCGATTTGCAGGGGCAAGTACTCAACAAGCCCGCCGAATTAGAACCAAAGCTTGAATCCGAAAAAACATCCTTACTAAAACGTTTTTTAACCAAACAAAAAAAACCACTGCAGCCTGTTTCAGCCAGCCATATCCAGCCGGACAGCATTGCACAGACTGTTGTAGAGCACCCTGCTGGCAACTGTGCGTTCACGCAGACTGAAGATGATCGTGCTCATGCCGAAGTGGTAGAGCAGATACAGGTAACCCTTTTACAGCTTATTTCTGAATTGCCCATTAATCAGCACAATCAAGGCGTGACTGATGCGCTAAAAAGTAAACTTCAGGGCACCATCGACTGTTTTCAACTGGCTGATCTTCTCGATGAATTGGCGAACCTCGTTATTGCTATTTATTCAAGTAATCACCAAGAGATCGGTAGCTATTTACAGCAGCTTAACCAACGCTTGAACTACGTCAATGAAAGCCTGCAGACAGCACAGAACAGTTATCAGGTGGCGGTCAATGTGGCCGACACGTTCGATACGCAAATGCAGGCTCAGGTCAAAACACTGAATCAAGATGTACAAAAAAGCACAGACCTAGAAGCGTTAAAACTGCGAGTGGATGAGCGCCTAAATGAGTTTATTGAGTCCCTTAGCAACTATCAAACACAGCGTAAGCAGGTAGAAAAAAGCGTTTTAGACCGGTTTAACTCTTTAAGCGAGCGTTTCGTTTTAATGGAATCTGAAACCAAGCAGCTCAGCTCAAAGCTTAAAGAACAGCAGGAAAAAGCCCGTCTTGACCCGCTAACCGGAATCGCCAATCGAGCTGCATGGGATGAGCGCTTGATGGTTGAACATACACGCTTGACGCGCACAGCCGAACCCTTGTTGCTCGCCATCATAGACATCGATCTATTTAAGAGGGTCAACGACAGCTACGGACATATAGCTGGAGACAAGGTACTAAAAATCATTGCTAGCAAGCTGGAAAGATCCATCCGCAGAACTGATTTTTTAGCTCGTTATGGCGGCGAAGAATTTGTTTTATTGCTGACTGACACGCGTCTTGATGAGGGTGAGCGGCTGTTAAATACAATCCGCGAGTCCATTGCTACGGCACCGTTCCATTTTAAGGGCGAGCCTATTCAAATTACATTCTCCGCTGGTATTGGCCAACTGCATGCCAATGAGCCTGCAGAACACGCCTTTGCCCGTATTGACCAAGCTCTGTACAAAGCAAAAGAAGCAGGGCGCAATATGGTTGTACGCTCCGCTCCCTTCGTTGAATAACCTGCTAATTTTAAGCTGACTAACCAATTATGCCGCTGCCTAATATCAGGTTTTCTATTGCCTGAAGATCTGGAATGTAGTGGGTTTCTCCGTACTGTTTAACTGCTTGCAACTCGTACTGACCCAGCTCGGATGTGGTGTCTTCAAGTAGGCCTGCATCCACTCTAAGAGTGCGTGGAATACCCTGAATCACTAGCGCATAAAAACGAAAATCAGGTCGCGCGCCCATAGCATTAACGATCACAATCCGCGACTGCTCATCCACCTGCGTTGGTTGTTCGGATAAAACCGCATAGGATATTACCGGTAAACGCAAACCTCGCCATTCAAGCTGACCAATTAACCATTGAGGCGCATGTTCTATGGTCTCAACATTACGATAGGGTACTAATTCCGCTACTGTGGTATTGGGCACAAGCATTTTCCGCTCTGCCACATTTAACAGCAAACAGGTTAAAAATGGCGGTAAGTTTTGTTCTGTCATCAGCTAATCCTCATTGAATTGGCCGTATAGCGTTGTATTAAATGGTTTAGCATAGCCATCGCCAAACCTCTAGGCGTAGAGCTATAACTACTATGTCCGGCTTTACGAATACTGTCTGGCATACTTGGACAGGCACAGCTTTCTGCAGATTGCACCCAAATAATAGCACCTTGTTTTTTTGCGTAAGCGCTGGCACGGCTGCCATCTTCACCCATACCGCTGAAAACGATGACACCACTACGCTGGGCAAAGCGCTGGGTTAGGTTAAGCATAACCTGATCGATAGAAGGGCTGTAAGCACCTGTCCACGGACTGTCTAAAATATTGATGGTACCGGCTTCAGTGAAATTTAATTCATTTTGCACAGGTACTACTACCACTTCACCGCTGTATACGGCTTCACAGTGCTGCGCTAAACGTACCCGCCATTCGCTATGTCGACCGACAGCTTGCGGCAGCTTCTCTTCAAAACTCGCATCAATATGCTGGGCGTAAATAAAGCCGACGGGCAAGCCGCTGGGTAACACGTCCAAAAACTCTTTTACTGCGCTGGGACCACCCAACGAGGCTGCTAACAGCCATACTTC
>LFTS01000255.1:7391-17387 GCA_001513435.1 Gammaproteobacteria bacterium DTU040 | reverse complement strand
TCTGTTTCGTAAAGATGCTCTAAAACCTGACATTTCTCATCATCAGTCTGCAGTAAATTAACCAGCCACACATCAACCTGATAGACGGCAATTTCCTCAACCTTTACCTGCTGCGGGTCGCTATTGAGCGCGATACTATAGCCCGGCGCACTTAGAGCTTGCTGCAATAAATGTCGCTGTAAAGAGGTATCTGCAAGCACGGCTACACGCACTGTCACTTATCTTACCCTTTCCTTTAGGTGGTTAGCTCTTCAATTTTTTGCAACAGCTCAGCCTCTTGATAGGGCTTACCTAAGTACTCATTAACACCAATGGCCATGGCGCGTTCTCGGTGTTTTTCACCTGTTCGCGAGGTAATCATAATGATGGGTAAATCTTTAAATTGCTGGTCATGCCTCACCAAAGTGGCTACTTCAAAACCATCCATACGTGGCATTTCGATATCTAGCAGCATAATGTCGGGTTTACGATCCTGTAGCTGGGTAATGGCGTCCATCCCATCTTTAGCTGTCATTACGCTCATCCCATGGCGCTCCAGTAACCTAGAGGTTACTTTGCGTACCGTAACCGAGTCATCCACAATCATCACGAGCAGCTGTTTCTGGCGTGATTTTTCCTCAGCACCCTGCTCATCAAACAATTGTGAGGCACTGTTGCGCGCATAAAGGTTACGAATGGTCGCCATCAGGTCGACAATGACTACTACGCGACCATCACCAAGAATTGTTGCTCCCGAGATGCCATACACACTGGAAAACTGCGGACCTAGGCTTTTTACCACAATTTCCCGTGAGCCTGCCAAGGCATCAACCTGCACCGCAATGGCGTGGTCTTCAGAGCGCACTAAAATCACAGGCAGTGGCAACGCCTGTCCCACCAGTTTGGGCTGCTGACCATTGAGCAATAACTCGCCGATATAGCGTAGCTCATAGCTTTGACCGGCATACTCATACTGTGGCGGCACTCCTTCTATGCGTGCTTGTTCGTACAAAGCCTCCAGCTCATAGGGCGATACCCGTACGATCCCTTCAATAACGTTTAAGGGCACAGCATATAAATCATCGCCCGTGAGCACCATCAACGCACGGTTCACTGAAACGGTAAAAGGTAGACGAATAACAAAGCGCGTACCTAAACCGGTTGCAGACTCAATGTTGATAGAGCCACCAATTTGCTTAATTTCTGAGGCAACCACATCCATGCCGACACCACGCCCAGAAACCTGGGTGATTGTGGCTGCAGTGGAGAATCCAGACTTAAGAATAAACTGCATGACTTCTTGATCAGTCAAGCTGGAATCAGCTGTCATCAAGCCACGCTCAATCGCTTTTTTACGTACGGCCGCCAAATTGATTCCGCCGCCATCGTCACTCATCACCAGCAGGATATCTGCACCTTCACGACTTAATTCCAGACGAATAGTACCTTTGACCGGCTTACCTGCTGCTTTACGGGCTGCGGCGGTTTCTATCCCATGTCCTATAGCATTTCTTAGCATATGCTCCATAGGTGCAACCATGCGCTCAAGCACGGAGCGGTCCATCTCGCCTTCAGCGTTAGCAACTTTCAATTCAACCTGTTTACCCAGCTCATCAGCAACCTGACGTACGATTCGACGCAGACGCGGCAGCATCCGCTCAAACGGCACCATGCGGGTACGCATTAAGCCCTCTTGCAGCTCAGTATTAACGCGCGATTGTTGCAGCAGCAGTGTTTCTGCGTCTCTTGTTTTTGAGACCAGGGTTTCTTTTAAATCCAATAAGTCAGATGCCGACTCAAACAGTGAGCGCGAAAGCTGTTGCAGGTGTGAGTACTGATCCATTTCCAGTGGATCAAAATCTTCATAACCCTCCTGCCCAGCCTCGTCTTGATGGCGGCTAATGATTTGCGCCTGAGTCTCGGTATCTAAACGACGCAGTTGATCACGCACCCTATCCAGGGTTGCCTCCATATCAGATAGCGTAAAGGCAAAATCACTGACCTGCTGTTCAACGCGCGCACGGAAAATAGATGTTTCACCAGCGAGGTTCACCAGCTGCTCAAGCAACTCAGCAGGAACTCGCACCTGCTCTTGTGACGTTCTTTGTGTTGCCCGTTCTTCTGCTTCTTGTTGGGCTTTACGCACAAAGGGTAAAGCCTGGGCAATAATATCATCAGCACATTGCCTGTCTTCAGCGGTTACAGCCGCAAGACTTTGCTGCATAAGCTGAACCTTTTCAGGCTGAGCAGGCTGCTTTACTTGCGGTGATAAACGGTTTAACAAAGCATCGAGATGACTGATCTCTTCAGTTAATTGTTCTAAACCTTGCTGTACAGAAGTGTTACTGGCTTCACTTCCGTCCAAACGCGACAAACTGTGCTCCAGCTGTGTACATCGCCGGCCTACTTCTGGCAGCTGAGCAAGCTGTGCACCACTTTTCAAGTTGGCTAATACAGCTAAGCAGTCGCTAATAAGCTGCGCGCGTTGTGTCGGTTCTGTGGTAGTTGCCTTGTCGATGCGGCCAGCCAGCTGTTGTAGATGCTCTTTGGTATCGGCAACGAAGACTTCTAATAAATCAGCATCAACGGTCTCGCTGCTCGCGGTTGCGACGGTTTTTTCCGCGCTCGCTGTAGCCAGTGATTGCAGATCTGCATCAGGGTTTTCCCTTAGCAAGCAGATTTGCTCAATTAGCAGCTGTCCATCGCTAAGCGGTTTATTATCACGCACTTCCTCTAGCATGTTGGCCAGACGATCATGGCATCTATGCAACAGCGCTATGATGCTGTCATTGGCTTTGAGCTTCCCCTCATTAAAATCTTCATATAGAAACTCTAACTCATGGGCCAGATCACCAATCTCGCTGATTTCTGCCATGCGCGCACCACCCTTTAGGGTGTGTAAGTCGCGCTGTAGTGCTTCCAATTCAACGAGGTTTTCTGGGTTTTCAAGCCATTTCTGCATGGATGCAGTAACGCTTTCAATAATCTCAAACCCTTCCTCGAGGAAGATTTCTACCAGTTCAGGATCGCGCTCAAAGTCTACGGCATCTTGTCCTGTGCTACTTAAAACCTCTTGCGTTGCTGTATGCGTTTGTCCTTGCGGCTGCGGGTCGTAGTCTAACTCCGGCTCTAAATCCAGCTGCGCATCTAAATCCCGCGCTGCCTCATCCACATGTTTTTCTACATCTGCATCGGCTTGGTTAGCTTCTGTCGTATCCTGAATAGCCTCTACACTAATGCCGTTACGCAGGTTGTTTAACTGCTCAATAATTTTAACGGGCATATGCAGTGGTTGCTGCTCTTGCAGTGCTTCCAACTGTACAGCTAGCTCGTCATGGGCAAGATGCAGTAATTTAACGATGTCGTTATTGATTGCCAAGCGCCCTTCGAGCAAACCCTCATAAATAAACTCAAGTTCGTGGGCCAAGTCGCCAATGGGTTTAATTTCTGCCATTCGCGCACCGCCCTTCAGGGTGTGCAAATCTCGCATTAAGGCGGCCATCAGCATGCTGTTGTCTGTTTCTTGCAGCCACTTTTCTAGCGCTTTATTGGCACTTTCTAGCAAGTCCATCGCTTCTTCGAGGAAAATTTCCGCCATTTCCTCGTCAAACTCACTGTACTCAACTGTAGTATCCGCCTCAGGCTGCTCGGCTTCTTGCTCAGCGTCTAAGACAAACTCAGCCGCTGTCGAACTCAACTCATCTGGTAGGTCTTCTCGTTCTACAGCAGGCTGGCTATCAACGACTTCTGCGGGTTGCTCAAGCAGCAGCATTAATTGCTGTATAAGCTCAGGCTGTGCAGTAACTCGTACTGCTGCAGCCACTTCATCAAGCATATTCACTAAAGCCAAATGAGCCTGCTCAAGGCAGTTATATAGCTCATCATGCGTGTTGATTTGACCATTATCTAAAGCAATATACAGGCGTAATAATGCATCACACAGCTCACTTACGGCTGAGAATTCAGCCATTTGTGCCGCGCTCTGTAACTCAGTTAACTCTTCAAATAACTCTACCGGAACCTCAAAGGCTAACGTCTCTGTGCGCCATTGATGAATACGCTCATCCATAGCCAGCAGCAGATCCAAGTCCTCTACCATCACCTGGTTAATTAGCAGTGGATCATTTTTGATACCTGCTGCTTCATCTTGACTGACACTGACAATATCTAAACGCTCTTGTAACAGCTCCAGCAATTTAGCCACCAGCTCATCAGTGCCAGCAATGGGCTGCATGGGCGCGCTATCAAGCTGTTGCACACCAACACGTATTAGCTGCTCTGCTTCTTTCAGCAGTTGTGCCTCGGTGCTGTCGATAGTTAGTAGATGGGCGCGATATTCTTTAACCAGTTTTTCTAAAGGCGTAACTATGGCTGCTACAGGACCCACTCCCGACATGTGTGCACTACCCTTGAGGGTGTGCATTGAGCGCTGTAACTCATCGGTAACCGGTCTTGGAACCCGTTTTTCACAGTCTTTATTAAAGTCCGCTAAGACTTTTAAATGATTAAGCGCTTCATTGATAAAAATATCAATTAAAGCAGGTTCTAAGCCGGCCTCTACCAATACAGCCGCCGCTGACTCACTCAGACATACTTCTTCTGTTTCCACTGCATCAGCTGCATCTGTTTCTGCTTGTGCTGTATCTTGTGTCTGTTCGTGCTGTGCTGTTGCGAAACTGTCTAACTCAGCCTGACGCTGCTCGACCGCATCCGCGCTAGGTCCAATGACCTCTTGCTGCTGTGAAACAGACTCAGAATCCTGCTCAAAAAAGTCTGGATGTGGCAATTTGCGTGCGAGCGCATGCGCAATATTAGCCAAACGATCAGCATCATCGCGCTGACGCTGTTGTTGCTGGGCAAACTCTTCAACCAAACTAGGCAATATTTTTATAACTTCAGCAACTACTTTGACTGACGCGGGCGTTGGCTCTACTGTATTTTCAATAATTCGGTTAAGCAGATTTTCTATCGACCAAGCCAGCTCACCCAGAACCAAGGCCCTGACCATGCGTCCACTACCCTTCAGGGTATGAAAGCTGCGGCGTAACTCTCCCAGCGCATGCTTGTCTTGTAACTCTGCGCACCATTGCGGAAAGTAGGTAGCAATGTCTTCCTGAACTTCTTCTGCTTCTTCTACAAAAATCTCAAGCAGCTCTTCATCAGGCGCTTCTTCATCAGCCGGCGGGGGCAAGAGCGTTAACGGAACCTCCTGAGTTGAAGGCGGGTTCAGCGCCGAACTCGGGGCGGATAGAATCTGTTTAACGCTAAGCGCTTCTTCCTCTGCAGTGGTAGTTTGCGGCGCAGTAGCTTGCGGCAGCTCAACGTCCGGCAAGTCCATCAAGTCAGCTAGTGCGATATCCTTTGGCTCGGTTTCAGCGGCTAGCTCTATTTCCAATTCATGTGTTTCGTCCTGCTCGGCGACAGGCTGTGCTTCTACGGCCGCGTATTCTTGCGCAAAGTCGTCATCTAGCTCAGGCTCTAACGTATCAATACTCAGCTGAGCATTAGCCTGTACCAGATCGGCTAGCTCAAGCTCTTGTGTCTCTGGCTCATCAATAGCTAGCTCTGTTGTTTGCACGCGCTCTATTGGCTTATAGCCTAGACTGGCTAAGCTTTCTTCAGCCACATCAAGGATCGACTCGCCTTCACTTTCATGGTCTTCGTAAAGACGTTCCAGGTAGTATTCAACACTGGTGATGGCATCAGCTAAGGTGTCTAGATCTTGCCAGTTAGGCACTTGTTCGCGCTCAATTAGCTCGTTTTGCACGTAACGGCGGCAGCTATCGACCAGATCAGCGGCACGCTGTAGCGGAATCATAATCAAACCGCCGCGCACTTGATTTAATACCTCGGGCACAACCTGTAAATGTTCGTGATTCCACTGTGAGGCGATAAAAGCAATAATACCATCCTTTGCTTGTTCTAAACCTGTGCGCGCCTCCTTGAACACTACGCGGTGAATCTGACTGACATCCGTAGTAGGCACCAACGCTTGCTCGCCCGTATTGTCTTCTGGGTTGCCCACCATCCCAGTAAGCGTGGCCTCTAGGTACAGCAACGCACCGGCAATATCCATCAAGGTACCGTCACCAATGGTGCGTGCGCCTTGAGCGATACTTTGCAAAATTTCAATTTGATCGAGGATGACTTTTCTAGGCTGTGCAAAACCTAAAACCGCTAAGGTATCTGCAATCTGCTTGAGTGGCTGCTGCAATGTGAGCAGCTCATCCAGGTTTGAGCGATCACTACGGACAAAGAGATCCAGCTGATCCTTAATGCGTACCAGCTCTTCACATAAAGCCGTCACTACTGAGCGCATAGCTCCACGGTCAGGACCAGCCATGCGCGCGCGCTCTTCATCCAGCAAAAGCTCGCTCGGTAAAGCTTCGGTTAATCGGTATAGTTTGTGTAGCTCTTGCAAATGCGCGGAGTTGGGATTGGTTTTGGCTACATAGAATAATAGGTTTTTCAGCAAATCTGCCGGCGGCAAATGGTTAAGTCCACCGGCTTGTTCTCGCACTAACTTACGCAGTTCAGCATCTAACTGGCGTAATAATGTACGTACCGAGGCGCTTAATTCTAAGCTTTTATTCGCCAATCCTTCCACCAAGCCTAGCGCAACCTGCCAGAGAGGCTGCAAGGGAGCACCCTGACTAAGTTTTTCTAGACCTGAAAAAACCCTAGCCATATTAGCCAGATTTCTTTCTACATCCTGATTGCGTAACAAGCCAACCAAGGATACCTGTTGAAGCTGCCTTAGCTTGCGCAGTAGTGCAGGCAAATCCTGCGCATCCAGCCGTTGTAGACTCGCTTGGGTTAAGGGCTGTATGTCGGGTTGCTGCGCAGGATTAAACAAACTGGTTTCTGATAGTAGTTTTTCATCGCGCGCAGCACGTAAGTCGTTCAGCAATGGCAAAATCACCATTGGTAAATCACGACGTGCTGTCTGTATGCGTTCTAAATAAAGCGGTAGCTGCAGGATTGCCTGCATCATGACTTCTAACGCTTCATTGATATTAGGTACGCTATTATCCAATAACGCTTGCGATAGCTTCTCCATTTCTTCGGCCAACAAAGCAGCACCGAAAAACTCCACCATCTGCAATGTACCGTGCACTTGGTGTATATAGGTTAAGCAAAAACTTAGGCGCGAGCTGTCCTCTGGATTTTCTACATAGTCTTCCAAAGCTTGACGTGCTTGCTTTAAAGTTTCTGCTATTTCGCCTTTAACCCATTCTAGGGCGACATAGTCGTGCCGTTCACCCATACCTACTCCACTAATATTCGCAACTACCCTCTACGGGTAAAGGCCAAAACTTTTTCGTTTTCAACACGCTGTAAATCCGCATGTTCCCAACCTGTCACCTCACCTAACCCAACTACCAGTACACCACCGGGCGCTAATCGTNNCGTGCAAAACATACCCGCTGCATTAGGTCCTTATTAACTTGAAAGCAACCGGGCTGTTCTTCTACAAAGTAACGCGCAACAATTTCTTTTGATACCGTTTCTAAACGCCGAGCAGAGTAACGGGCTGTGCGGGCTTTTTTCAGTGCGCTGTGGCTAATATCAGTAGCCGTCACTGCAAATCCTTTGGTTTTGTCTTGCTCACGTAAAACTTGCGCCACTGTTATAGCTAAGGACCAGGGTTCTTCACCTGTAGCACAACCCACACTCCAAAGTGACAGAGGTCTTTTATGATGCTTATCAACCATGCGGTTGCGCAAAAATTCTGCGACAAAATCATACGAGGCCTGATGCCTAAAAAAATGGGTTTCCTGAACCGTTAACTTATCGAGCAAATTGCTCCATTCAACAGCAGCGCTCGGGCCATTCAGTACTTGCTGGTAATAGTCAGCATAATCGGACACACCCAACTCACGCATGCGTGCGGTTAAGTTCACCTGCAGGAACGAACGTCTTTGTTCGGTTAGCACCATACCCGAGCGCGACTCCAGTAATTGGCACCAATCACCAAACTCAGAGGTAGACATTTCTGCCACAGGTTTTAAAATCCACGCACTACCCGCTTGCATACTTATTCTTCTATTGTTAGCCAATTAAAGTTGGCAGCTTTATTTAAAAGCTGCCACTCATATTCCCTAGGCTTCGTCTTCTTGCTGACCCGGCAATGTAAAGCCAGATACAGATTCACGCATGTCGTTCGCCAACTTGGCTAGGTTTCCAATACTGCGCGCCGTTGCTGTCGTACCCGAGGAGGTTTGCGAAGTAATTTCTTGAATAACGTTCATCGTGTTGGATACGTGAGCCGCAGATGAAGCCTGCTGACGAGCTGCGTTAGAAATGTTCTGGATAAGATTAGCCAGTGCCTTAGANNTCAGTGGTGGTTTGCTCCATCGAAATAACCGCTTCGTTGGTATCCGTCTGAATGGTTCTTACCAGGGCTTCAATCTGTTTGGTGGCTGCCGATGAACGCTCTGCCAGTCGCTGTACTTCGTCAGCAACAACCGCAAAGCCTCGACCTGCATCACCCGCCATAGCAGCCTGAATCGCTGCGTTCAAAGCAAGAATGTTCGTCTGGTCAGCAATGTCGTTAATCAAACTTACGATGTCACCAATTTCTTGCGAAGACTCACCCAGGCGTTTAATACGCTTAGAGGTATCCTGAATCTGTTCACGAATACTATCCATTCCGGTAATGGTGTTGTGTACCACCTCGTTACCTTTGTTGGCGATAGATACAGCACGCTCAGCAACCGCAGCTGATTCAGCAGCGTTACCTGATACTTGGTCAATGGAAACCGCCATCTCGTTAATCGCAGCAGAGGCGCCAGCAATTTCTTGCGCTTGGTGCTCAGAAGCTTCCGCCAAATTCATTGCTGTGGCTTGGGTTTCTTGTGCAGCTGCTGCCACTTGCAATGCAGTCTGGTTAATGGTTCCGACTAATTCGCGTAACTGAGCAATGGTAAAGTTAATGGAGTCCGCGATAGCACCGGTAAAGTCCTCACTCACGGTGGCTTCTGTGGTCAGGTCACCGTCTGCTAGGTCAGCAATTTCATCCAGCAAGCGTAAAATTGCCATCTGGTTACGTTCGTTCTTTTCCGCTGTATCTTTAAGGTTCGCGCGTGTTTCACGCATGCTTAAGAACCCTAGGAAAATGATACAGGTAATCACGACTGCACCAAGGAAATAGCCTAACAGCGCATTAAGCACCCGACTGCCAGCACGCTCTTCAAATGCAGCAGCGAGCGCCGAGGTTTTATCAAGCAGCGTTTGCGATATAATAAAAATACCATTAGAGGCCTCACGCACTTTAAACAGCTCGGGCGAGGTTTCCAAAATATCATCAACAGAGTCGGCAACGAACGCGAACAGTTCGGTAATTTCGTCCAAACGCTCTATAGCTTCACGGTTTGTTACGCGGCTAATCTCCATTGCCGCACTGCCTTCTTTCATCGCAGTCAATACACGACCAAATTGGTTGGCATCACGGGCAAACATATCAGCAGCCAAAACTGAATCTTGGTCACCAATCAGTACTTTATTGGCCGAACCAATAATACGCTCCGCCAAGAGCGACTGACGCTGCGCCACAGCAATCTGGTTGGCTGGAGCACCGCTGCTTAGCAGAATATCAACGACTTCTTCATACTCAACCTGCAGTTGGGGAATTGTCTCGGCTAAAGTTGCAGCCACGGCATAAAGTGAAAGCACGGTTGGCTCACCGCCAAGAATCTCTGCCGTGTGCTGACGCAGTGTGCTCCAGTCTTTAGACACTGCATTCATTTCTTGGTCCACCGCCTCTGGCGCGGGTGGCAAGCCGGTATCCGAATCGCCATTATCCAAATACTTCCAGCGTCTTTCGAATTCATCGCGCGCTTCTTTGAGCTGCGCATAGGCGTCTGTTTTACCGGCCGATGCTTCACTGGCGTTCTTGGCAATCCGCTGTGATAACACGCGCAACTCACCGGCATGACTGATGTATTCTTTGTCATAGCTCGTCTGCGTGTTCAGATACACAATGTTGATGAAAATAACAATGATCGATAAGACCAG
>LFTS01000255.1:1368-7305 GCA_001513435.1 Gammaproteobacteria bacterium DTU040 | reverse complement strand
CCAGTTAAAAACTGATTAAACAAATCTCTATGCTTATACTTAAGCAACCACGTCCAAAAACCCACCACTTTTAGCCAGGGCATAAGGACTAAACACCATCCAAGTTTGCTCACGATGAAACACACCGTGCGCATACGCTTGCAAGTTACTCTTTACATCGGTTAGTTGCTCACTAAAACTGTTAAGTGCGAAATGCTGCATCCCTAAAACCGCATCAACAATGAGCCCAGCAAAAACCTCTTGGTACTCAACAACTAAGATTCGTCGCTCTTTATTATTAGCTAAAGGCTCGGACTGTAAGAATTCACTCAAATCTACGACTGGTAACAAACGACCACGCACATTAGCCACGCCCTTGATCCAGCTTTTTACTCCGGGCAGTAAGGTATAACGAGGCTCATGCAAAACCTCTGCTACCTCACTCATAGGCGCTACAAAATGCTGTTCACCGATACGAAAACCAATGCCGCGCCAGCTTTCAACTTTTTCTTCCTGAGAAGGCAAGCCCGCTGCCGCTTTTCTGCAGCTGTTTTCAATCGCGACAAGGGTTGCGTAGGGTGATGATTGCTTGGTCATATCTTTGTCCGTAAGACGCATTAGCCAGCAAGCACCGCATTGAGTGTTTTAACTAACACCGCCTCTTCCACAGGCTTAGTTAGATAATCGCGCGCGCCTTGGCGTTTACCCCAAACGCGGTCAGTTTCTTGATCTTTAGTGGTTACAATAATAACCGGGATATGAGCTGTTTCAGGATCGCGGCTTAACTGTCTTGTAGCCTGAAATCCATTTAGACCCGGCATCACTATATCCATCAGTACCGCATCAGGCTTTTCTTGACGTGCCAATGCAACACCATCTTGACCATTTTCCGCCTTATAAACTTGGTGGCCATTTTTCTCTAACATTGCCGCCAGTTTATAAACTTCAGTTGGAGAATCATCGACAATTAATATACGAGCCATATTTTCCTCTTTTCAGTATCAGTAACCACTACTGTTATAATTATGCTTCTACAGGTATGAATGACGGCACATGCACCTTGATTGCACCTATAAGCTCTTCCTTGCTAAAGGGCTTGGTCAAGTATTGGTCTGAACCCACTATTCGTCCCTTAGCTTTGTCAAAGAGCCCATCCTTGGATGAAAGCATAATTACAGGTGTTGACCTAAATGCAGCGTTGTTCTTAATCAGCGCGCATGTTTGATACCCGTCCAAGCGCGGCATCATAATATCAACAAAGATAATATCGGGGTGCGTATCTGCAATTTTTGCTAAGGCATCAAAGCCATCAACAGCCGTGATCACATCACAACCTACTTTTTTCAGCAAAGTTTCTGCAGTGCGACGAATCGTCTTTGAATCGTCGATAACCATAACCTTTAAGCTCACTGAGTTTTGTTCCATCTTCGCCCTACCATTATTGGTGCGTCGTTACTGTGAACGATTGCTGCACTGTTATTTCACAAGCAGTCCATGACATACTTGTCAAAACAGCTCCTTTTTAACACACATTTTTACTGCATTCCATCAACCTTGGACAAACAAAGCTTTTTATTGACCTATGCCTAGCTCTGGCTGCGCCACTTAGTCCGCTCTTGTTAAAGCCTTTAAAATCAGCGCATCATACTACATCGTTTATAATTTATCGGAGTACCACTTATGACTATTCGCCTTGGCATTGTCATGGATCCCATTGATCGTATTTCATTCAAGAAAGACAGCTCTCTCGCCATGTTACTTGCGGCGCAAGCACGCGGCTGGGAACTCTATTACATGGAACAAAAAGATCTGTATCAATCCATGGGGCAAGCAAAGGCGCGTATGCGACCCATGCGTGTATACCATAATCCCGAACACTGGTTCGATTTAGAAGCCGAAACTGATACCCCCTTAGCATTTCTTGACGTCATTTTGATGCGCAAAGACCCGCCCTTCGATAACGAGTTTGTTTACAGCACGTATTTACTCGAGCAGGCAGAACGTGCAGGAACGCTTATTGTTAACCGACCACAAAGCTTGCGTGACTGCAATGAAAAATACTTTGCTACCTTATTTACCCAGTGCACACCACCCACTGTGGTTGCACGACGCAGCGACATTCTGCAGGACTTTGCCAAAGAGCACCGTGACATCATTCTCAAACCGCTCGATGGCATGGGCGGCTCTTCCATTTTCCGCCACCGCGAAGGTGACCCCAACCTATCAGTCATCTTAGAAACATTGACCGCACACGGCAGTCAACAAATTATGGCACAGCGTTATATCCCTGAAATCAAGGATGGCGACAAGCGTATTCTTATGATTGACGGCGAACCCGTGCCTTATTGCTTGGCACGCATCCCCGCCCATGGCGAAACCCGCGGCAACCTTGCTGCAGGCGGGCGCGGCGAAGCCAGACCGCTAACCGAAAAAGATCGCTGGATAGCCGCACAAGTAGGCCCCGAGTTACGCAAACGTGGTTTGTTTTTTGTTGGCCTGGATGTGATCGGTGACTACCTGACTGAAGTGAATGTCACTAGCCCAACCTGTATTCGCGAAATCGACACCGCTTACAACACCAATATTGGCGATCAACTGATGCAATCTATTGCCGACAAACTTAACCAGCGCTAACGCATTACACATCAAAGGAAGCATCAAGGTGCAGAGCCGTCGTTCCTCGCAACGGCACATGCACCTTTGCGCTTGGATGCGAACTATGCAGCATTGTCACTGCAAGCAAATAGATATTTTTTCAGTTTCTAGGCAAACTTAGCCCTTTAGCGATCAACGTATTAGCATTACATACTTCTTAGGTGTTTCTAAAATCAATGAGTACGCTTTCCACCATTGACTATCCCCCTGAAACTGAGACCACAGGGCGGCTTGGTTTTACCCTCGCCATCGCTGCTTTACTGCATCTGGCCGTTATTTTAGGTGTGAACTTTACCGTCGAAGATTTGCCATCCATGAGCAAAGGGTTGGAAGTGACCCTAGCAATCATAGCGAATGAAAAAGCTCCCCAGGAAGCAGACTACATTGCTCAAGTCAGCCAGCAAGGCAGCGGAACTCTAGAGCACGAAGCCACACCCACCACCGACATCAAACCCATCATCCAGGACAACCAGTTTAATGAAGTCAGCATTGATAGCACGCTTGAGCCACCTGAGCCTGTCGTTGTTGCGGACCCTGTAATCAGTACCCTGCACGAACGCCCAGAAAAAGTCGTCCAAGAAACCAAGGTGCAAGAAAAAATGCAGCCCACCCGAGCGGCCCCCCTGCTTGACCGCGAACAACTGGCCATGGATATCGCCAGCCTTGAAGCCGAATACCATCGAGTACGCCAAGAAAGCACTAAACGCCCGCGGATCAGCCGGCAAAACACTGCTGCTACTAAGCGTGATATCAGTGCTTGGTACCGAGATACTTGGCGCAAAAAAGTCGAACGCATCGGCAATCTAAACTACCCCGATGAAGCTCGTCGTAAAGGTATCTATGGTAGTCTACGTTTACTTGTCGTGATTCGCAGTGATGGCACAATCGCTGAGTTGGCAGTTATGCAATCATCGGGCGAACCCGTTCTTGATGAGGCAGCGCAAAGAATAGTACGTCTTTCAGCTCCATTTGCTCCATTTACTGGTGAGATGGCCTCTAAATTTGATCAAATAGAGATTATTCGTACTTGGCGCTTTGGTCGCGACGACTACCTCACCAGTCATTAATATAGCTGCCGCTAGTTTGCCATCAAAGGGTTTGCAAGCTAAGCCCGGCGTGTCCAAAGCCGTTTCAGGTAATTCAACATTAGCCAGTCTCGCAGTCTTTCACTTATTTTTTGAGTATTTGTTATGTCAGATCACAGCTACTTATCCGATCATTTCTTGATCGCCATGCCCAGCCTAGCCAACTCCTTTTTTGGTGAGTCGCTAATTTATTTGTTTGAACACAGCGCAGAAGGCGCCATGGGTATCGTTATCAACCAAGTCAGCGGCTTAAGTCTTGCCGAGGTTTTGGAACAGCTGCACCCTGAACAACTCGCCGCAGCTCATACCCGAGACATCCCTATTTATACTGGCGGGCCCGTACAAATGGAGCACGGCTTTGTGCTCCACCCTAATGGACATAATTACCAGCAAACAGCTACTATAGGCGCCTTCAGCCTAACCACCTCCCGCGACATTTTATCCAGTATTGCGGAGGGTACAGGCCCAGAAAAACACCTGATTGCGCTAGGCTATTCTGGCTGGGGCGCAGGTCAACTTGAAGGCGAGCTCAAGGATAATGTCTGGTTATCCTGCCCAGCCCAGCCGTCCATTATTTTCGATACACCTGCCGATGAGAAACGCGCAGCCGCAGCTGCTACCCTAGGTATTCAACTGAGCCAGTTAAGCCATCATGCCGGAAACGCTTAAGTCCTTTAAATTGCTACTGGGTTTTGATTACGGCACCAAGCAAATTGGCGTTGCTGTAGGTCAGGCACTCACGCAACAGGCACGCCCCTTAACCACTTTAAAAGCACGCGACGGCATCCCGAACTGGGAAGAAATTGCGGCTCTTATTAAAGAGTGGCAGCCCGATGCTTTGGTCATTGGCCTGCCACTGAACATGGACGGCACTACCAACGCTATGTGCACGCGCGCGCAAAAGTTTTCCCGGCGTTTAAATGGCCGCTTTAACCTCCCCGTTTACACTCATGATGAACGACTGACCACCTATGCGGCCAAAGGTGAACAGATGCGCTCGCATGGCACGCAAACCAATTACCGCGAAAACCCTGTCGACGCATTAGCCGCTACATTACTTTTGCAAGGCTGGCTAGAGCAAAACCTGAATTAACAGGTTATAGTTGCCAGCAGCATAAAGACGTATTTTCAACCATTTAAGGAGTCCTGCCTTATGCTCCCACAACCCGACCTACTGATCAGCTCTATTGCGCAACAACTGCAGCAGCAACTGGCTGAAAAAGGAATTGAGAACCCACAGTTTATTGGCATCCATACCGGCGGTGTCTGGGTAGCCAAAGCACTGCTAAAAGCGCTAGGCGCAGACAACCCACTGGGCGAGCTTAATGTGTCATTCTATCGTGATGATTTCAGCCGTACCGGTCTGCACCCACAAGTGCGCCCCTCCCAGCTGCCTTTTGAAATCGAAAACCAACATCTGGTGCTAATTGATGACGTATTGATGAGTGGTCGCACCATACGCGCAGCACTGAACGAGCTGTTTGACTATGGCCGTCCCGCCTCAGTAACGCTGGTGTGCCTGTTAGATTTAAATGCGCGCGAGCTCCCCATACGTCCAGATATTGTTGGAGAAACTCTTTCCCTTGCGCAAAATCAGCGGGTAAAATTAACCGGCCCCGAGCCCTTAGCCATAGAACTGAAAACTCTAGGAAGCACTGAATAGACTTCTAAACCACGAGACACAGCCAATGACCCCCTCAACAAAATGCCCGCTGCAACTCAATGAACATGGTCGCCTGCGCCACTTCCTTTCTCTTGATAGTTTATCCGCCGAACTGCTCACTGAAATATTAGACACCGCTGATTCGTTTTTAGAAGTGGGCGCCCGCGCTGTGAAGAAAGTCCCTTTAATGCGTGGGATGACGGTGTGTAACGTTTTTTTTGAAAACTCGACCCGCACCCGCACCACCTTTGAGCTGGCTGCTAAACGCTTATCAGCCGACGTAATCACCCTTAATGTCTCCACATCCTCCACCAGCAAAGGCGAAACCCTAACCGATACCTTGCGCACGCTCGAAGCCATGGCGGCTGATATGTTTGTGATTCGCCATGCTGACTCAGGCGCGACACATTTTATCGCCGAACACGTTAGCCCCAATGTAGCCATTATTAACGGTGGTGATGGACGGCACGCGCACCCGACACAGGGCATGCTGGACATGCTCACGATTCGCCGACACAAAGGTGACTTTAGCCAGCTAAAAGTAGCGATCGTCGG
>LFTS01000255.1:898-1319 GCA_001513435.1 Gammaproteobacteria bacterium DTU040 | reverse complement strand
GGCGTTAATGTCTACACCAATATTGAGCAGGGTCTAAAAGACGTCGATGTCATCATTATGTTGCGCCTGCAACGTGAACGTATGCGCTCAGGCTTGCTACCCAGCGAAAGCGAGTTTTATCGTTTGTTCGGCCTAACTGAACAACGCCTAAGCTTAGCTCACCCAGAGTCCATCATCATGCACCCGGGCCCCATTAATCGTGGCGTAGAGATTGAGTCATCAGTGGCTGATTGCCCTAGAGCGGTCATTCTTAACCAGGTTACCTACGGCATCGCTATACGCATGGCCGTCTTATCAATGGCCATGAGCGGGCAAAACGAACAGCGCCAACTCAATGCTGAAAAACAGGAGGCTAACTAATGCGCATACAAATAAGCGGTGCACGCCTCATTGATCCTAGCAGCGGTCTGGATCAGGTTAG
>LFTS01000255.1:0-748 GCA_001513435.1 Gammaproteobacteria bacterium DTU040 | reverse complement strand
ATGCACAAGGCTGGGTTGCTGCTCCAGGTTTGGTAGATATCAACGCAGCTCTACGTGAGCCCGGCTATGGACGTAAAGGCAATATCGCAAGCGAAACTCGCGCGGCGGCGGCTGGCGGTGTGACGAGCCTATGCTGCACTCCCAACACCAAGCCTATTTTAGACACCCCTGCAGTCGCTGAGCTGATTTTAGATCAGACGCGCGACCATGGTTCGTGCAAAGTTTTTCCTCTCGGTGCATTTAGCCAAGGTTTAGCCGGCGAGCAACTTGCTGAGCTGGTTACCCTGCGTGATGCGGGCTGTGTGGCTTTCACTAACGGCCTAAACAGCTTCACCAATAACCGCTCCTTGCGCCACGCCTTAGAGTACGCTGCCACCTTTGACCTAACCGTTATTTTCCACCCGCAGGATCGCGATCTTGCTGAAGGCGGAATCGCACACGAAGGCCCCATGGCCAGCTTCCGTGGTTTAGCCGGCATACCAGAAACCGCTGAAACCATAGCTTTAGCGCGTGATTTGCTGCTCGTCGAACAAAGCGGTGTACGTGCGCACTTCAGTCAAATCACTACCGTGCGCGGTGCCCGACTGATTGCTAAAGCACAGGCCCGTGGCGTGCCGGTTACCGCTGACGTGGCCATGTACCAGCTGATTCTCACTGACGAAGCTTTGATGGACTTCTCCAGCCTTTATCATGTGCAACCACCCTTGCGCTCAGTCGCTGACCGCGAAGGCCTGCGTGAAGCCGTACG
>LFTS01000153.1 GCA_001513435.1 Gammaproteobacteria bacterium DTU040 | reverse complement strand
CCCGAGCAATACGCCACCCTCCGCGCCACCGCCGAACTGTTCCCCGCCGCCATGCAAGACAGCGAGCTAGGGGAAATACCGGAGGGGTGGGAATGTTTACCACTGGATGAAGTTGCTCATTATCAAAATGGTTTAGCGCTACAAAAATATCGTCCTGAAAATGAGGATGACTTTTTACCTGTTCTTAAAATTGCGCAGTTGAGAGTCGGGTATGCCGACGGTAAAGAGAAAGCATCTCCAAATATCAGAAAGGAATGTATTGTAGATAACGGAGATGTGATTTTTTCATGGTCTGGTTCTTTGATTGTTGATATTTGGTGTGGCGGCAAGGCAGCACTGAATCAGCATTTATTTAAAGTAACCTCTGGGAAATATCCTAAATGGCTTTACTATTATTTTACCCGTCATCACCTAGAGGAATTTCAACGGATTGGAGCAGCGAAAGCCGTCACAATGGGACATATTAAGCGCGAGCATTTAAAGCAAGCGTTATGTGCTATTCCAAGAAAAGAACTGATTGAGCAAGTAAGTAAAACGCTGAGCCATATTTTAGATCAAACAATAGCTTTGAGATTGGAAGCGCAATCTCTAGCAGAACTCCGCGACACCCTGCTTCCCAAACTCCTATCCGGCGAGCTATCGGTATCTGCGGCTGCCGACCAAATAACCAAAGCCGAGGAAGTCGTGAATGTTCAAAGTTAGCTCGCTCAATGACTTTAACCTGCTACGCGAGTCGTCCTCGATCGAGTTTAAGCTTGTCGGTGAGCGTGATGGCAAAGGTGAATTGCCCACCATCGACCACCTTTGATTACCGCTTATGGATAACAGGCCGTTGCTTGGGTGCTACTAGAAATCACGCGCTACAAAATATTTTTACCTACTTGGTAAAAAGTGATAGCATGGAGCTAATTTGAAAATCCTGTTTGCCAACAAAAAAGTCCGTGAGCTATGCGAACAACAGCGAGTCGCTGAAAGAAAGCTTGGCGCAGCCTGCGCCCGTAAGCTGCGGGCCAGGCTCAGCGACCTTGAGGCAGCCAGCCGAGTGACTGACCTTGTTGTCGGGAATCCGCACCCCTTAACAGGAGATCGCCATGGGCAATTTGCGCTTAATTTATCAGGTGGCTGGCGATTGGTATTCAGCCCGGCAAACGACCCCTGCCCAACAAAAGACGATGGTGGCATCGACTGGGCGCAAGTCACTATCGTAAGCATTGAGTTTATTGGAGATTATCATGACTGAGTTAAGTGCTGATTTTGCACCCGACTGGGTTTCTCCGCCTGGCGAATCTATTTTGGATATGGCCGAAGAGCGTGGCTGGACTCAAGCAGAGTTAGCTCGGCGTTTAGGCTATACCGACAAACACACCAGCCAGCTTATTAATGGCAAAGTTTCGCTAAGCCTTGATGCTGCTCAACGTTTAGAGCGTGTTGTGGGCGGAACGGTTGAGTTTTGGTTAACCCGTGAGGCGAATTATCAAAATCATAAAGCACGTATCGATGCAGCAGAAAAACATGCCAGCTGGATTCCATGGCTGGATGAGCTTCCTGTTAAAGAGCTGATGGATGCTGGCGCCATTAGTAAGCAGCGGCTTGTGCCTAAAAATAAAACCAGCATTGTTAAAGAAATTTTGCGTTTTTTTAGCGTCGCATCACCAACACAATGGCGCGTACATTATGGCGGCATGGAAGTGGCATTTCGTCGTAGCCAAGCTGAGCAGTCAGATGTCGGTGCCATTGCTGCCTGGTTAAGGCTGGGCGAACAACAAGCTGAACAACTGAATGTACCCAAGTACAACAAAGCTCGTTTTGAGAAGGCATTAAAAGAAATACGCACGTTAACACGCGAGCCTGCAGAAGTTTTTGCACCGCAAATTCGCAGTATGCTTGCAGAAGCAGGGGTGAAGTTTGTACTGGTGCCAGCAATACCTAAGGCGCGTGTGAGTGGCGTTGCCCGCTGGCTTAGCCCCACTCAGCCTTTGGTTCAGCTGTCTTTATACGGAAAAACCAACGATAAATTCTGGTTTACCTTTTTCCATGAAGCGGCGCATATTTTGCTGCATGCAGCCGATGCAGAAGCAAAGAAATCGGTGTTTCTTGATGAACCGAATGCTGCACATACTAACGACCCACAAGAACATGAAGCAAACCAGTGGGCTGGTAATTGGCTGATACCTGAGCAATACAGTGACCGTTTAGCCGAGCTGAAAAGTAAAGCAAGTATTCAAGCATTTGCAGAAGAAATCGGTGTTCACCCTGGCATTGTTGTGGGTCGCTTGCAGCATGATGGATTTATTCACTATTCAACGATGAATTGCTTAAAGCAAAAGCTAGATTTTGTACATGGGCAGTTGGTTTAGCTAAAATAAAAATACAGTAAGGAAGCTCTAAATGGTTGAAGTCTATCCAAATCTTTTTGTAGGTAACGAAGCCGATGCCAACAACGTATTGCATACGCCTGGTTGGTATGTTGTTCACGCCTGTAAAGAACCCTTTCATCGCCAAGCTTTGGGATATACAGACAGAGGCGCACCTAAAGACCATCCTGAATATTTGGTTGCTGAGCGTGATGGACGGCTGGCTCTCAACTTAGTTGATGCACCGAATCCCGCTTATATTCCTAAAGAGGTGATTGATGCGGCACTTGCAGCAATTCATCAGAATATTTCGCAAAGTAAAGTATTGGTTCACTGCAATCAAGGGATGTCGCGTTCACCAACAATAGCTTTGCTTTACCTAGCCGGTTATACCAGTGCTTTAGGAAAAAATGATTTTGAGCAAACGCTGGTTGATTTCAAAAAGCTTTACCCTGCTTACGCACCGGCAGGTGGTATGTACCACTTTGCACAGCAAAACTGGCATAGCTATACCAAGGATATTAAGCAATGAACAAAACCCGCGTACAGATGATTATCGAAACCCTGCGTGCTAACCCTAATAGAAAGTTTACTGCGCGGGAGTTGGCCACTGAGTTTATTGAGCGTTATCCAGCGGAAATGGCTGAAAAGCAGAGCAACCCACGTTACGACAGTAAAGAAAAATTACTGGCCCAGTTGGCGGCAGAAATTGGTGGTGAGCGCACCGCGGCAGCCAAAAAACGTTGTGCGAATGTCGCTACACAAGATAAGCCTAGACCACGGCTTTACTACTGGGACGCTAATCCGCAACAGTCTGCTGAGATTGTTAGTGTTCTAGATAATGACGCTGAGACACAAGAGCTGGATTTGCCTCTGGTTACACTAAGCTACAGCGAGCAAGAGCTGTATCCGCTATTGATTGAGTTTCTGCATAAAGAATATGGCCTTTACTGCCAACGTATTGATGAAAAGACGTCTAAAAACAGCCATGGTAATGGTGGTAATCATTGGTTGCATCCAGACGTTGTCGCTTTAGAACCGCTTGACCAGTATTGGGATGCGGTAGTGAAAGATTGTGTGCGCTACGGTAATGACAGCTCGGTGCGACTATGGTCGTTTGAGGTGAAAAAGCAGCTGACCAAAGGCAACGTGCGGCAGTGCTTCTTCCAAGCTGTTTCTAATTCCACCTGGGCAAGCTTTGGTTACTTGGTCGCTACTGGTTTGAGCAATGACGTTGAGCCTGAGCTGCAAATGCTCGCTAGCTTGCATGGTATTGGCGTACTGCTATTAAATACTGAGTCTTTATTCGACAGCCAAATATTGATCCCCGCCCGTGAGCGCACCAATATTGATTGGCAGTCGGTGAATCGTATTGTCAGTGAAAACACCGACTTCCATCGTTTTATTGAGCAGGTGGGTATTTATAGCCAAACAGGGCGTTTGGTAAAAAGTGTGTGGAATAAGTAAGGGATGAGATGAGAGCTTATATTGCGTTGGTTTTTTTAGTCTTTCTAGTCTTATGGCTAGCCGCTATCGCTTTACTTGGTGGAGTTATACCCAATAGCTGGTTGCCAGAGTTCCTATCGAAGCTGGAACAACCAGGTAACTTTGCTCACTTAGGTGAAGCCATGGGTACGCTAGATAGTTTGTTTAGCTCAATTGCCATCGTTCTGGGACTCATCGCCATATTATTTCAAGGTCGCGAATTAAAGGCGTCGACCGATGCACAGGCTTTACAAGCTGCAGCATTGACTCAGCAAATAGTACAGCAGGAAGAATCCAATCGTTTAGGCGCTTACTCTGTACGCTTGAATTTTTTGACTGCCGAGATAAAGCATATGGAGAACAAGATTGCCGAGATGGTCGAGCAGGCAAACAGCAAAAAGAAAAACGGCGAGGACTCTACTGAATTATGGCAAATAATCAAGAATACCCGTAGCAAGCAACAACGCTACCGTCAGCAAGCTGAGGAAATCGATACGCGTATCCAGCAGTTGCTGATCCAGCCTTAAATAGCTGAAACAATAATTAAGGCAGCACGCTTGCTGTGCTGCTAGTGGGTACAATCTGCTGTATGTGATCCCGTTACGTCTGTGCAATAACCTTGTGATGACGTGCCGCAGTGAAAACAGCCCCGCAAAAGGATTTAATGATGACTGAAGATCAACTGGAACAGCTTTGCCTTGAATGGTTTGCTGAAGGTGGCTGGGAAGTCACCAGCGGTCCTGATATTGCCCATGATGGCCCTGCCCCCGAGCGAATCAGCTACCGACAAGTCTTGCTGCTAGGTGATCTTGAGCGTGCGCTGCGCCATATCAATCCGCATTTGCCGGATACAGCAGTTGAGCAAGCCATGGCTATCGTTGCTAAGCCCGAGAGCTTAGACACCATAGTCAGTAATCGTGGATTTCATCGACTGTTGCTGGACGGTGTTCCTGTTGAATACAAACGTGATGATGAAGTCATCCATGATCATGCGTTTCTGATTGATTTTACCGATCTTAACGCCAACCGTTTTCGTGCCATCAATCAGTTTACGATCGAGGGCAGCAAGCAGTTACGCCGTCCAGACATTATCTGCTTTATTAATGGCCTACCACTGGCGGTACTGGAGCTGAAAAGCCCTACTGCTGAAAACGTGGATATTTGGGATGCCTTTAACCAGATCCAGACCTATAAGGACGAAATCCCCGACCTGTTTGCCTACAATCAGGCGGTTGTTGTCAGCGATGGCTATAACGCCCGCGTGGGTTCGTTAACGGCGAATCAGGAACGCTTTATGCCGTGGCGCACCATCAAGCATGAGGACGACAAGCCGCTGCTGGACTGGCAACTGGAAACCATGGTGCGCGGCTTCTTTGACCGTGAACTGTTGCTGGATTACCTGCGCTATTTTGTGATTTTTGAAACCGATTCTGACCGGCTGATTAAGAAAATTGCCGGTTATCACCAGTTTCATGCGGTGCGTGAAGCAGTGAAAGCAACGGTGCTGGCCGCGCAAAACCCGGAGCAGCTGTTCCAGGCAGAGAAGCGTGCCAACTATGCGGGCATGGTCGTGCCCGGCAGCAAAAAAGCTGGGGTGGTTTGGCATACACAGGGCTCGGGCAAAAGCATCTCGATGGTGTGCTACGCCGGCAAGCTGCTGCAGCAGCCGGAAATGAATAATCCAACGCTGGTGGTGGTTACTGACCGCAACGATCTGGATGGGCAACTGTTCGGTACCTTTAGCTCAGCAAAGGAGCTGCTGAAGCAGGAACCGGCCCAGGCGGATGACCGTGATGCGTTGCGCGTTATGCTCGCCGAGCGGGAGTCGGGCGGCATCATTTTTACCACCGTGCAGAAATTTGCTTTGCTGGCCGGCGAAAATGCCCACCCAATTCTGAACGAGCGGCACAACATCGTAGTGATCTCTGATGAAGCCCACCGCAGTCAATACGGCCTGAAAGCCACCCTGAAAGCCGACGGCAGCTACCAGTTTGGCTACGCAAAGCACATGCGTGATGCCCTGCCCAATGCGGCCTTTATTGGTTTTACTGGAACGCCCATTGCTAACGAAGATAAAGACACCCGTGCGGTGTTTGGCGACTACGTTTCAATCTACGACATTCAGGATGCGGTCGATGATGGTGCGACCGTGCCCATTTATTACGAGTCGCGCCTGGCCAAGCTGGATATCAACCGCGACCTGATTGATGAGCTGTCGGATCAGGTTGAGGACGTGGTCGAGGACGAAGAGGATGTTGGCCAGCGGGAAAAAACCAAGGGCGAATGGAGTCGCCTGGAAAAACTGGTCGGTTCCGGCCCGCGCTTAAAGCAGGTTGCTGCCGACCTGGTTGAGCACTTTGAAACCCGCTCGGCGCTGATCGAAGGCAAGGCCATGATCGTGGCGATGAGCCGTGATATTTGCGCACAGCTGTATAACGAAATCGTCGCGCTGCGGCCCGAAT
>LFTS01000149.1 GCA_001513435.1 Gammaproteobacteria bacterium DTU040 | reverse complement strand
TTGGCGCACAAAAATTCGCCCCACAAATGATCGCTGTCTCCAGCTAACAAAGTATTGTCTAAGTCAAAAATCGCTAAACGCACACTGATGTCCTCGTAACAGTTATTTTTGCGGGTGGTTAAGAATAGCCTTTTTTTCGATAAATGTTACTAACCCCACACTATTTTATCCTGTTAGCCACCCTTTAGTTTGCAAATCAAGATTGCCGCTTATTCATGGTTTATGGAACAATGCATTAAGTTTTTGAATTTTAAAGGTAGGCTAACATGATAGATGCAGATGGGTTTCGCCCTAATGTCGGCATCATCTTAGCCAATGAGCAAGGTCAGGTACTTTGGGCGCGACGCATAAACCAAAACTCTTGGCAGTTCCCACAGGGTGGCATCCACCCCAATGAAACTGTTGAACAAGCCTTGTTTCGTGAACTGTATGAAGAAGTAGGTTTACGCGAAGATGATGTTGAAGTACTTGCCTGCACCCGTGGTTGGCTAAGATACCGTTTACCCCAGCGCCTAGTGCGTAAACACACCGCTCCTGTGTGTATTGGACAAAAACAAAAGTGGTTTTTGTTGCGCTTGCGTGCCGACGAAAACTTGGTATGTGTAGATAAGTGTGCCAAACCTGAATTTGATGGCTGGCGTTGGGTCAGTTATTGGTATCCATTAGGACAGGTTATTGCATTTAAGCGAGAGGTTTATCGTCGCGCACTCAAAGAGTTAGCACCCCAACTTCCCAGACGAGACTCAATATAAAGTGTCCATCTCAACCCGTAATGAAAGCAATATGCTAACCATGTTGCGCCTGATTTCCCAAGAAGTGAACGCAGCCAAAGACTTGTCTGCTGCGCTTACTATCATTGTTAAACAGGTGCGTATTGCCATGCTTAGTCACGTGTGTTCGGTTTATCTGTATCAGCCCGACACCGATCGTTACGTATTAATGGCGACTGAAGGCTTAAACAAACGCGCCATCGGCAAAGTGAGCATGGGCTCAAATGAGGGCTTAGTCGGCCTAGTAGGCAGTCGTGCTGAAACCATCAGCATAGAAGATGCCACCAGCCACCCGCGCTTTTTATATTTCCCGGAAACCGGCGAAGAACGCTACGCCTCTTTTCTAGGCACACCTATTATTCATCACCGCCAAGTCTTAGGCGTGCTGGTGGTGCAACAAAAAGAACGGCGCCAGTTTGATGAAGGTGACGAAGCGTTTTTAATCACCATGAGTGCTCAGCTCTCTGGCGTGATTGCGCATGCAGAAGCCACTGGTTCCATTCGCGGCTTGGGCAAGCAAGGCAAGGGCATCCAAGAGGCACGTTTTATTGGTGTGCCTGGTGCGCCAGGCGCCGCTTTAGGTACAGCCGTGGTGGTGTTACCGCCCGCTGATCTGGATGTAGTGCCCGACAAAAAAGCAGAAGACATCAGCGTTGAGCTGGCTTTATTTGAGCAAGCGCTGACCGCCGTGCGTAATGAAATTCGCAGCCTATCAACCCGCCTCGCCAAACAATTACGCCCGCAAGAACAAGCATTGTTTGATGTGTATCTGATGATGCTGGAAGAAAACGCCTTGGCCGGTGACGTAACCGCACTGATCAACAAAGGTCAATGGGCGCAAGGCGCTCTGCGTCAGGTGGTAGATGCTCACCTTAAACGTTTTGATAGCATGGATGATGACTACCTGAGTGAGCGCGCCGCTGACGTTAAAGATCTAGGCCGTCGACTGCTGTCGCACTTGCAGCAAGCGCATAAGCAGGAGCTGATTTACCCTGATAACACTGTGCTGGTGAGTGAGGAGCTAACCCCCGGCATGTTGGGCGATGTGCCACCAGAAAAACTGGTTGGCTTGGTTTCAGTAGAGGGTTCGCGCAACTCACATGTGGCTATTTTAGCCCGTGCCATGGGTATTCCTACGGTAGTGGCAGCTCAAGATCTGCCCTATTCTTTACTCGAAGGCATTGAGCTAATTGTCGATGGTTATCATGGCGATGTGTTCACCAACCCCAGTCCTTTATTGCGCCAGCAATATGCCGAGGTTATCGAAGAAGAGCGCTTAATTTCAAAAGAGTTGGATAAGCTGCGCACCCTGCCCTGTGAAACACCAGATGGACACCGCATTTCACTGTGGGCCAATACTGGACTGCTGGCTGATGCAGCACGCGCGCAGGCTTTTGGCGCTGAAGGCGTAGGGCTTTACCGCTCCGAAGTGGCCTTTATGAGCTCAGCTCGTCTACCCAGCGAAAGCGAGCAAGCCAATATGTACCGCGAACAGCTTGAAGCTTTCCACCCCAGTCCCGTGACCATGCGCACCCTAGATATCGGCGGTGATAAACCGTTGAGCTATTTCCCTATCAAGGAAAGTAACCCTTATCTGGGTTGGCGTGGTATTCGCGTCACCCTGGATCATCCGGAAATTTTTCTGGTACAGGTGCGCGCAATGCTAAAGGCAAGCCTGGGCTTAAATAATCTGCGCATCTTGCTGCCAATGATTTCTGGCGTGCATGAACTTGATGATGCCCTGTACCTTATCCACCGTGCCTGGGGTGAGTTACATGAGGAGGGTTTTGCGGTTGAGATGCCGCAAGTGGGCGTCATGATTGAGGTGCCTTCTGCTGTTTATCAAGCTAAAGAATTGCTAGAAATGTGCGATTTTTTATCGGTCGGCTCCAACGATTTAACCCAGTATATTCTGGCGGTGGATCGCAACAATGCCCGCGTGGCTGCGCTTTATGACTATCTGCATCCAGCGGTATTAATGGCCTTAAAAAGCGTGGTTGAAGCGGCCCATAACCAAGGCAAGGAAGTGAGTATCTGCGGTGAGATGGCCGGCGACCCCATTGCATCCTTACTGTTAATGGCGATGGGTTTTGATAGCCTGTCCATGAACTCTACTCATTTACCCAAGGTGAAATGGCTACTGCGGCAAATTGAGCTCAGTCATGCGCAAGCGCTGTTGCGCGATGTGATGACCATGGATAACCCACTGACCGTACATAGCACGCTCAGCTTGGCACTAAAAAACCTCGGTTTAGATAAAGTGCTCAACCCAACCGGCACAGTACAGATCTAGTCACCGCTCCGTATAAGCATTTTAATCAACCGCTAAGGTTATTTCAGTCAGGTCCTGTACTGCGCCACTTGGCTCGTAGCTCTGTTCTTTTAAGCTTAAGCCTGTATCTGTGATTCGTAACAGACTAGTCGCGCGCGTGCCGTAATGTTCACCCTGAATAAAAATACTCGACAACATACGCTCCAAGACCAATCCCACTCCGGTCTCCGGCAAACACTCTTCGCTGGGTCGTTCGCGATCACGCATAAGATTAAACAAGTCATCATCGGTGCTATTTAAGTTTTGACTAAAAAGGCTGCGTATCCGCACTAACTTCGGCCAAGGTGTATCCAAGCTGGCATTAGACAGCGCGTAAATGCCGGCACTGAGCCGTTGCGGGCGGGCGCTTTTGGAATTAAAAAACCAAAGTTGTCGGCTATCACCTACCAACAGATTAAAGCCATTAAACTGCGCTGCCTGCTGCGCCACCCTATGCATATAAGCGGCTGGCGGTTCGTGTCCAGCCAAGTAATTACTGACCAGCTCACCGCGTGAGCGCGGCAACACCCCTTCCAAAGCACGAATATTGGTTAAGGCAGCAAAACGGCCTTGTGGGGCAACACCCAGCCAACTGCCACCTGCCAGTAAATCCCGCCCAGCATAAATTTGCGGATAATCAGACCACTGCGCTAAAGGCGCTGTGGCGCGCGCATGCATTTCATCCCTGTTGGCCAGCATTAACAAAGGTTGCGCGCTGTCTGGCGCCCAAGCAAAAACAATTAAACACATAGCATTACCATCACTGTTGTCGGTGACTCCTTATTGATTATCACTGCGCGGCGTTACACGCAACACCTCGGCTACCGTGGTGAGCCCAGCGGCTATTTTTTGCGCACCTGACAAACGCAAACTGCTCATACCATCACGATAGGCTTGGTTTTTTAAGCGCGTAATATCCGTATGCTCAGTAATCAGCAGTTTGGTTGAATCATTCAACAGCATGATCTCATACACGCCAGCTCGTCCGCGATAACCTGTATCCCTGCACTCTAAACAACCAACCGCTTGGTAGGTTGTTTTAGGCTTGGCAGAACTCCAGGGTTTGGTTAACTCATTCCATTCGCTCTCGGAAATTTCAGTCGTTTCTTTGCAATGTGGGCACAAAGTACGCACCAAACGTTGCGCCATCACGCCCAACAAGGAGGCACGCAACAAATAATAAGGCACGCCTAACTCAAGTAGCCGGCTGATCGCACTGGGTGCATCATTGGTATGCAACGTAGATAGCACTAGGTGTCCGGTTAAAGCGGCCTGAATCGCCATTTCTGCTGTTTCTAGATCGCGAATTTCACCAATCATGATGATGTCTGGATCTTGGCGCATCAGCGCGCGCACACCACTGGAAAAGGTTAAATCGATATTATGCTGCACCTGCATTTGGTTAAACGCTGGCTCAATCATTTCGATGGGATCTTCAATGGTGCAAACGTTTACCTGCTCGGTGGCTAGCTGCTTAAGCGTGGTGTAGAGCGTGGTGGTTTTACCCGATCCCGTAGGGCCCGTCACTAGAATAATGCCATTGGGTTGCGCGGTCATACTGTGCCAGCGGGTTAAATCCTCTACGGAGAAACCCAGCTGGTCAAAGCTTTTCATCAACACTTCGGGATCAAAGATCCGCATCACCAGCTTTTCACCAAAGGCTGTGGGTAAGGTAGATAGCCGCAGCTCCACCTCATTGTTATCTGGGGTTGAGGTTTTTATGCGTCCGTCTTGGGGTTTGCGTTTTTCCGCAACATTCATTCTACCCAGCGTTTTTAAACGGCTAATAACCGCCATGGTGACCTGGGCAGGAAACTGATAGACATTGTGCAACACACCATCAATACGAAAGCGCACCGTACCTTGTTCACGTCTTGGTTCGATATGGATATCACTGGCGCGCTGCTGGAAGGCGTACTGGAACAACCAATCCACAATATTGACGATATGTGCATCATTGGCGTCCGGTTCTTGATCACTGCTGCCAATCTTAAGCAACTGCTCAAAATTGCCAATCGCCGTACTGCTGTACTCGTTATGACTGGCTCCTGATACGGAGTGTGCTAAGCGGTAAAACTCGGTCGTGAAGCGTTGGATTTCAGCTGGATTAACCACCACACGCTTTATCACGCGGCGCGCCACATGCGCTAAGTTAGCTTCCCAGTCACTGACAAAAGGCTGCGCGCTCGCTACGGTAAGGGTTTCAGCATCCACCGCGACAGCAAGGATTTTATGGCGTTGCGCAAAGGCGTAGGACATAACTGCCGTGATCGCTGGTACATCGATTTTCAACGGATCGATACGCAAATAAGGCTGCTCTGCCCACTGCGCTAACCACTGGCTGAGGGTTTCCAAGTCCAGTTTTTTACCCACGCGCGCCAAGTCATCAAACTGCTGCAGCGCGATATACTCCAGCGGATGCAGGCTCTGTTTACCGGTAAATGCGCCCCGACCGATCAAGCACTGATCGGCGGTTGTTTGATCAATACGTTTATTCTTAACGAGCTCTTGCAAAATATCTGCAAGCCCCAACACACGCTCATGTGCGGCCATAGTTCATCTCTGCTTGCGTTGTTTAGGGAAACTCTGAAAACCGTTTCCAGAGTTCCTTCCTTAGCTATTCATTATTTGCCTACAGCCCACATTCTGCCACAAGCTAGCCGCTTGCTGACGTAACGCCTGCTCATCTTGCTGCAAAATAGCCTGCTGTAATTTGCGCGCACTGCCGAGCATAGCGTCCAACTGTGCAATATTGAGTACATGACGGGCATGTTCCAACCAAAAAACAACACGCTCTACCCGTGGCAACTGCTCGGTCAAAAGCTGTGGCTGCTGTACATAATCAGAGAGCGGTATGCTGCTTAATTCTTCGCGCAAAAACCGCACCAACCAACGCGCTAGGGGTGCTTGGGCTTGACGTTGAGCACGCTCGTTGCGTTGTTTTTTCCACGCTTGCTGATGTAACCATAACGCCAAACGCAAAGAAAACTGTCCCCAGCGAACTTGCGTCAATTCTTGCGCAAACTGTTCTACCGCATGCTGGCGGGTGCCCTCTTGCTCGGCTGCTTGATAAACAGGCATCCAGCTGGTTAAGAGCTCATCAAGCATCTGTCTTAATTCGTTACTGCTTTTGCGTGGCACAATTTGTCCCAGGCTGGTCAATAGGGCGCGCAGCTGTATAAGGCTATAAATCCACTGCTCCAACAGCTTCCATTGGGCGCTATGGCGGTACTGTTCCGCTAAACGCTGACTGTTGGATAACAGCTGCATGGCCAGATGGTAGGTGGTGACATCCATCGTGCTGTCTGCGGTTAACTCTGCCATAGGGACCTGTAGCTCAAAGCTGCCCGGTCGCAATAAACGATAACCTCGCTCAGCCTTGCTAATATCGCAGGGCATCAGGGCAAACTCATTGGCTAGCTCTTGCGCCAACTCTAATAATGCCTCTGGCTGACCTTGACGCAGCTCCAATTCCATCTCGCAAATTTCTTCTGTCTGCACTGAAGTGCGTACAACGCCAAAATCCAGCGCCAGTTCAACACGGGCTTCTTCACCCTCATACTGCCAGCACAACTCAACCAACTCACGGGTAAAATCCGTATGAAAAATACCACTTAAGGTCTGTTTATCCAGCTCTTTCAGAGTTTCTGGCCAGCAATCATCCGTCAGTTTTTCTACATCTAAGTTATTTTCTGTAAGGTACCAATCCCATTCATTGCGCTCAGAAAGCCCAGCAACACTGGCACCTCTGGTTTTTAAGGTCTGGATTAATTGCTCACCATCTTGGCGAATTCGCAAAGCCACCTGCGCGCCAGCCAAAGAGAATTCCGCGGTATCAAAATAGCAATTAAGTAAATTACGCTGCTGCCACGGCTGGCATCGGCGCGACTCTATCAGGCTGCTATCACGCAGTGCTGCAAGCGTTTCAGGGCTAACCCTAAGCTTTATTTCAGTTTCTTTAGCCATGTTTTATTGTTCACCTTCGCTGACAAATTTAACCACAATTTTATACAACCCTAGTCTAACTTGTTCTAGCACCGTATAATTACAACCCTCATTCAAATTCGAGCGCTTTTGCAATGTCGATTAATCCCTTCGTTAGTTTGTTCGGTCGCTCACCTATTGGCCCTATGCAAGAGCATATTGCCAAAGCCTACGAGTGTGCGGCCAAGCTGATTCCTTTTTTTCAAGCTGTCATGGCTGAAGACTGGGAACGTGTTGAGCAGGTGCAACAGGAAATGGTGCGCCTAGAAAAAGAAGCCGACAAACTAAAACGTGATGTGCGTATTCACCTACCAAAAAGCTTGTTTTTACCTGTGCCACGTTCTGACTTGCTCGAACTGCTCAGTGTACAGGACAAGGTAGCCAACCGCGCTAAAGATATTGCCGGCCTGATGCTAGGTCGTCAAATGTCCATTCCACAGCAGTTACAGCCGATTATCATGCCCTACGTGCAGCGGACTGTAGATGCTTGCGAACAGGCTCTTACCGCGATGAACGAGCTTGATGAGATCTTAGAAACAGGCTTTGGTAATCGTGAGGTCGCTAGAGTGACCGCGATGATCGAAGAACTTGAAGATATCGAACACGATACTGACCGGATGCAAATCGAGGTTCGTAGAAATCTGTATAAAATCGAAAAAGAGCTTCCGCCCGTGGATGTGATTTTTCTCTATACCATAATCGAGTGGATCGGTGATGTTGCCGACCGTGCTGAACGAGTCGGCAATCGGTTAGAGCAACTACTAGCTCGCTAATTTATTAGCGTCATTCATGAATTTGCGGATTATCTTATGTCAGTCCTCACCGATTACGGCTTTATACTTTTAGTATTAGCTTGTATTTTTGGTTTCTTCATGGCTTGGGGCGTTGGTGCGAATGATGTCGCTAACGCTATGGGCACCTCAGTTGGCTCACGCGCTTTAACCATCAGACAAGCTATTGTCATAGCGATGGTGTTTGAATTTTGCGGTGCTTATTTTGCCGGTGGCGAAGTCACCGATACCATCAAAAACGGCATTGTAAATACCGATGGCATGACACCCGACCTGCTAGTGCTGGGGATGATGTCGTCATTACTAGCCGCCGGTACTTGGCTGCTGATTGCCACCACCAAAGGCTGGCCCGTCTCCACCACGCACACCATTATCGGTGCTGTTATTGGTTTTGCTGCCATTGGGGTATCGGTCGATTCAGTTCACTGGTCTGAAATTCTACCTATCACCGCCAGCTGGGTGGTGACACCGTTCTTGTCTGGTAGCTTGGCTTTCTGTTTGTTTATCAGCGTGCAGAAACTCATAACCAACACTGACGATCCTTTCACCAACGCCAAACGTTTTGTGCCCGTGTACATGTTTGTCACTGGTTTTATGGTTGCCTTGATGACGCTCAGTAAAGGTTTGAAGCACGTTGGTATCTCCCTCAGCAACGAGCACAGCCTGCTGTTAGCCATTTTGGCCGGCATGCTGGTGATGGGGCTTGGTATCTTGCTGTTGCGCCGGGTGAAATTGCCAGAAAACCCAACGCGTAATGATTACTACGTCAGCGTAGAGAAAACCTTTGCCACACTGATGATCTTCACCGCCTGTTCTATGGCTTTTGCTCACGGCGCTAACGATGTCGCCAATGCTGTGGGCCCTCTAGCGGCCATTGCAGGCGTCATCCAAAGCGAAGGCATGGCTGAATTAACCAGCAAATCAGCTGTACCGGCTTGGGTATTACTCTTAGGCGCCTTGGGTATCGTGATTGGTCTGGCCACCTACGGCTATAAAGTCATTGCGACTGTGGGCCGTGGCATCACCGAACTTACCCCCAGCCGTGGTTTTGCTGCGGAGCTGGCCACCGCCTCAACAGTCGTAGGTGCATCGGCTATTGGTTTACCAGTTTCCACTACCCACACGTTGGTCGGTGCGGTATTAGGTATTGGCTTAGCACGCGGTATAGGTGCGCTGAACCTGAAAGTGATTGTATCTATTTTCACCTCTTGGGCCATTACACTGCCCGCAGGCGCGGTTTTGTCCATCATCTTCTTTAGTATCTTGAAGCTTATCTTTTTATAAGGTACGTACTAGTTTTAAACCTATATTTGTAGGCACAATTTCTGTGGGAACCCAGCTTCTGGGCGAAGGTTAAACCAAGGCACCCTGTGGGAGCGCATCTTATGCGCGAAGCGGACTTGAGGGGCCCACAAGAGCAACAGGATAAAACCACTTGTGCCAGGTTCGGGCTCCAATCGCGCAAGAGTTGCGCTCCCACAAAAAGTGCCAGCAAGCACAACACCTGTGGGAAACCAGCTTCTGGACGAAGGTTAAGCCAAGACACCCTGCTGGAACCCAGCTTCTGGGCGAAGGTTAAACCAAGGCACCCTGTGGGAGCGCATCTTATGCGCGAAGCGGACTTGAGGGGCCCACAAGAGCAACAGGATAAAACCA
>LFTS01000152.1 GCA_001513435.1 Gammaproteobacteria bacterium DTU040 | reverse complement strand
AAAAGGTGATGCTCATCATGAAATTGTACACAAAAATCGCAGGCACATTAGCCCTGCCACTCGCACTGGCTGTTGCAGCTAACTCAGCTCAGGCGTACACAGTAGTAGATACTAGCGAGCACAAGCTGACCGTAGGTGGTTATGTTTCTGCAATTGCATCTGTTGCAAAAACAGGTGACAAGAAATCAGCTGTAAATAACAAGTTCAACAGCGATCTTGATGCGGGTAACTCCCGTTTAAACATTGGCTACACTAACAAAGAAATCGGCACAACCTTCTTCTTCGAAACAAGACTACAGAACATGTCTTTGCGTCATGCCTTCTTTAAAACTGAAGACGGCTGGATCGGTGGTCACACATGGTCATTCGGTACTAACCTAGTTGCTTTGGCTGAAACTATTGATACGACAGGTAACGGCTTAGTGAGTTACCAAGTATACGCACCACGTAACTTGCTGCTAGGTAAAAAGTTCAAGTTGGACGATAGCATGAGCTTTGGTGTGTCCATCGAAGGTCAAAACTCCAGCAATTCTCAGAGAACAGACGCTATTACAAATAGAACAAGTAGTGCAAGAGCACAAAAAAGCCCAGCACCTGCAGTGACAGCTAACTTCGAAGGCGACTTCAGCGGCATCAAAGTATTTACTGCAGTCACTAACTACGCCGTAAATAAAAAGTCAGTTGATAGCGGTGCTATAAGCGGCAATAAAGAAAGCGGTAAAGATAAGCGCTTCACTCGTTTCACTGTAGGTACTGCAATTCCTATGGGTGATGCAACCTTAAAGCTAGGTTTGACTCATAACCATGGTGC
>LFTS01000211.1:2126-7790 GCA_001513435.1 Gammaproteobacteria bacterium DTU040 | reverse complement strand
CACGCAGGAAAATACTTACACCCTGTATGCTGCTTTTGATAACGTGGCCGGACTGACCACCCGAGGCCGTGTAACCATAGCGGGGGTCACGGTGGGTAAAGTGACGCAGATAGAGTTTGACAAAGAAACTTTCACTGGACGTGTAACCTTAGCCGTCAATAAAGAGGTGGATAACCTGCCTACGGACACCACTGCGTCCATTCTGACCGCCGGCTTGCTGGGTGAGAAATATGTTAGTTTGAGTGTGGGTGGTGAAGAAGAGGTTTTAAAAGATCAGGATGAGATATACGACACGCAATCATCACTTGTTTTAGAAGAGTTGATTGGTAAGTTTTTAATGAATTCTGTTAGCAGTGAACAATAGGTTAAACAATGATTCAGAAGCTATTTTCTAGACTAAGCTTTGTCGCAGTATTGTTGTTATTCACGGGTATCGCCCAAGCGGAGCAAACCGCGCATCAGGTCGTTGAGCAAACGGTTGATGAGCTGTTTTCCGATTTGAACGAAAATCGTGAGCAGTATCGAGCTGATCCAGAAACTTTCTACGCCATGATGAACAGTGTCATCGGTGAAGTTGTTGATGTGGAAGGTGTAGCACGTAGTGTGATGACTGTACGTTACTCCCGACGTGCAACGCAGGCACAAATTGTGCGCTTTCAAGAAAACTTTAAACGCAGTCTGATGCAGTTTTATGGTAACGCCTTGTTAGAATATAACAACAGCGGTGTACGGGTTTTGCCCGCTAACGCCCCCGAAAGTGAGCAGCGCACTGAAGTGCGCATGGAAGTTAAGGATAGCCAAGGTGTTGTATATCCTGTTTCCTACACTATGGTGAAAGTTAATGGCCGCTGGAAGCTGCGTAACGTAGTCATTGAAGGCATTAACATAGGTAAACTCTTTCGTGATCAGTTTGCCGAAGCCATGCAGCGTAACCGCAATAATCTAGACTTGGTAATTGATACTTGGGTCGATACCGTGGCGCGCACACGCCAAGCTGAGGCGGCTAAGTGAGTCAGATAGCTTTATCAGACACTGGCCGCTTATCGTTGTCAGGCGTCCTAGACTATCGCACGGGAACGGCACTGCGTGAGCAGGGCAAAAAGCTGTTGGAGCACAGCGCAGCAGAACACATTCTAGTCGATTGTGCGGCCATCGAAAAATCAAGCAGCGTAGGTATTGCACTACTGCTGGCTTTTATGCGTGATGCGCAGCGGTTAAACAAAACCTTATCGATTGTGAATCTATCGCAAGACATGCAAAAAATTGCCCGCGTGAGCGAGTTAATGCCCGTGCTGCAAATACGTAATTGATATAAGAGGAACACTATGCAAGCCCAAGAGGTTAAGCAACTGGTTGAAGAAAATCTAACCAATACTCAGGTAGAAGTAGAAGGTGAAGGCTGTAATTTTCAACTCAATATTATTAGTGATGAGCTGGCCGCATTGAGCCCAGTTAAACGCCAGCAAGCTGTTTACGCTGTGCTCAATCCCTTGATTGCTGACGGCAGTATTCATGCGGTAACCATGAAGTTCTTTACTCAAGCCAAGTGGCAAGCAGAACACGCCTAATCATTACAACGAGATTTAAATGGATAAATTAATCATCACAGGAGGCAACCGTTTAGACGGTGAAATCCGTATATCCGGTGCAAAAAACGCTGCCCTGCCTATTATGGCGGCTACTTTATTGGCGAGCGAACCCGTTACCGTCTGCAACTTACCGCATCTGCATGACATCACCACCATGCTTGAATTGTTTGGTCGCATGGGGATTCAGCCGATTATAGATGAAAAGCTCAATGTCGAGATTGACCCAACAACGATAAAAAGTTTGGTTGCGCCCTATGAGCTGGTGAAAACCATGCGCGCATCAATTCTGGTATTAGGCCCAATGGTGGCGCGTTTTGGCGAGGCTGAAGTGGCACTGCCTGGCGGTTGCGCTATCGGCACTCGTCCGGTGGATTTACACATTCGTGGCTTGGAAGCACTGGGCGCAGAAATTCTGGTTGAAGATGGCTACATTAAAGCTAAAGCGCCTGAAGGTGGTTTACGTGGTGGTACATTCTTCTTTGACACCGTCAGCGTTACCGGTACAGAAAACATCCTCATGGCTGCAGTACTTGCCAAGGGGCGTACCGTGCTGGAAAACGCAGCCCGCGAACCTGAAGTAGTGGATTTGGCAGATTGCCTGATTGCTATGGGTGCAAAAATTGAAGGGGCTGGTACTGATACGATAGTGATCGAAGGCGTGGAAAAACTCTACGGTGCGCGCTACAAGGTGATGCCTGACCGCATTGAAACCGGCACTTATTTAGTGGCCGCTGCCATGACAGGTGGACGCATTAAGCTAAAAGATACCAATCCAAAAATCCTTGAAGCTGTATTGGTTAAGCTGCAAGAGGCCGGTGCTGAAGTGCAGTGCGGTGAAGATTGGATCAGTTTAGATATGCATGGCAAACGACCCAAGGCTGTGAATATCCGTACCGCTCCCTACCCGGGTTTCCCAACCGATATGCAGGCGCAGTTTTTAGCGATGAATGCGGTGGCTGAAGGAACGGGAACAGTGATTGAAACCATCTTTGAAAATCGCTTTATGCACGTACAAGAAATGCAGCGCATGGGTGCCAAAGTTCAGATAGAAGGCAATACTGCGATTGTGACCGGTATTGAGCAGTTAAAAGGTGCGCCGGTGATGGCGACTGACTTGCGTGCTTCAGCCAGCTTGGTGTTGGCTGCCTTAATGGCGCAGGGCGAAACCCTGATTGACCGTATTTATCACATTGACCGCGGCTATGAGTGCATCGAGGAAAAGCTACAGCTTTTAGGTGCCAAAATCCGCCGCGTACCAGGCTAGAATTATGTTAACCATTGCTTTATCTAAGGGCCGTATTTTAGACGATACCCTGCCGCTACTGGAGCAGGCAGGTATTGTGCCTACGGAAAATCCAGAAAAAAGCCGTAAACTGATCATCCCAACCACGCGTGATGATGTGCGTCTGTTGATTGTGCGTGCTACTGATGTGCCGACCTATGTTGAGTTGGGTGCGGCGGATGTTGGGGTGGCTGGCAAAGACGTGTTGCTAGAGTACGGCAGTCATAGTCTGTATGAGCCGCTCGATTTACAAATCGCTAAGTGTAAATTGATGACAGCCGGTCCAATTGGTGCGCCTGAGCCGACAGGACGACTGCGCGTGGCGACTAAGTTTGTCAATGTAGCTAAGCGTTATTATGCCGAGCAGGGCCGTCAGGTTGAAGTTATCAAACTGTATGGCTCGATGGAGCTGGCGCCTTTGGTGGGCTTGGCGGATAAAATTATTGACGTAGTCGATACCGGTAATACGTTACGCGCCAACGGATTAGAGCCGCAGGAAATTATTGCTCATATCAGCTCGCGGCTGATTGTTAATCGTGCTTCGATGAAAATGAAGCACGCTGAGCTTAAACTGCTGATTGATACCTTAGAACAGGCCGTAGAAGCGCGCTGCTAATTGGGTTGTATGTCATAGATAATAGCTATCAAATGCATAGCTGTAATATGAGGTTGTGTAGGCTGTGAATTTGCTAAGCTTTTAGTGTCGTAGCAGTGTGATGCTGCAGCAGCAAACTTGCGCAAATAGACAGACAAGCTTGCTTGAAAGTAAAAAAAGCGTAACGCACCTTTGTAACTCGTTTAAATTTCACCCTGAGGCCTGCCATGACCCAGAACGCTCTTGTTCGCCGTTTAAATGCCCAAGATACTGATTTTGCTTCGCAGCTGGATCAGCTGTTGAGCTGGGAAAGTGTTTCCGATGATGAAGTCAATCAGCGGGTTTTAGATATTATCGATCAGGTACGTCAGCGCGGTGACGCTGCGCTAGTCGACTATACCCGCCAGTTTGATGCACTTGAAGTGCAGGACTTCAGCGAGTTGATTTTGCCGCGCGAACGCCTAGAGTTAGCACTAACGCGAATCCAGCCTGAGCAGCGCCACGCACTAGAAATCGCGGCTGAGCGCGTGCGCAGTTATCACGAGCATCAACGCCAAGAGTCTTGGCGCTACACTGAAGCAGATGGCACTGTATTGGGCCAGCAAGTGACGCCCCTTGATCGTGCTGGTCTGTATGTGCCGGGCGGCAAAGCAACGTATCCTTCATCCGTTTTAATGAATGCTATTCCCGCTAAGGTTGCTGGCGTGCGTGAGGTGGTGATGGTTGTGCCAACGCCACGCGGTGAAATCAATGAAATGGTACTCGCTGCAGCTGCTATTGCTGGCGTTGACCGGGTGTTTACCATTGGTGGCGCGCAAGCAGTTGCAGCTTTGGCCTATGGTACTGAGTCGGTTCCGGCGGTAGATAAAGTGGTTGGCCCAGGCAATATTTATGTAGCCACGGCAAAACGTCATGTGTTTGGCAAAGTGGGCATTGATATGATTGCCGGTCCTTCAGAAATTCTGGTGATTTGTGATGGGCAAACCGATCCGGACTGGATCGCCATGGATTTGCTCTCGCAAGCGGAGCATGATGAGGATGCGCAGTCGATTTTGCTCTCACCTGATGCGGAGTTTTTGGATAAGGTTGCCGCCAGTCTTGAGCGTTTATTGCCCAGCCTTGAGCGTGAAGATATCGCACGCGTATCAATGACCGAGCGCGGAGCGTTGATTTTGGTGCGTGATTTAGAGCAGGCTGTTGAAGTTGCCAATCGTATTGCCCCCGAGCACTTGGAACTCTCTGTGGCTAATCCAGATGCCATGCTACCGAAAATACGTCATGCTGGCGCAATCTTTATGGGGCGTTACACGGCTGAAGCCTTGGGTGATTACTGTGCTGGCCCGAACCACGTGCTGCCAACCTCAGGCACGGCGCGTTTTTCTTCACCCTTGGGCGTGTACGATTTTCAAAAGCGCTCTTCAATAATTTATTGCACTCCACAGGGTGCATCTGAGTTGGGCAAGGTGGCCTCGGTCTTAGCGCGCGGCGAGTCATTGACTGCCCATGCGCGCTCAGCGGAACTGCGTATTATCAACGATAAATAAGGCGAAAACAGTGAGCAAGTTTTGGAGTCCGTTTGTTAAGCAGCTGGTCCCTTATGTGGCTGGTGAACAACCGAAAATGAAACGCTTGGTGAAACTAAATACCAACGAAAACCCCTATGGTCCGTCGCCAAAAGCGCTGGCGGCGATGCAAGCGCAAATTAATGATGACTTGCGCCTGTATCCTGATCCCAGCGGTGAGGTGCTCAAACAAGCCATTGCGGACTACTACCACATTAGTCCTGCGCAAATATTTGTGGGTAATGGCTCGGATGAAGTGCTAGCCCATGCGTACCATGCGTTTTTCCAGCAAGACAAGCCGTTGTTGTTTCCAGATATCAGCTACAGCTTTTATCCAGTATATTGTGGTTTGTATCGCGTAGAGCCAAAGCCCATTGCATTAGATGAGCAGTTTCAAATTAATCTGGCGGACTATCAGCAAGACAATGGCGGCATTATTTTCCCTAATCCCAATGCGCCTACCGGGTGTTTGCTCGGTCTGGCCGAAATTGAGGCGCTTCTGCAGAATAATACCGAAACAGTGGTATTGGTTGATGAAGCCTATATTGATTTTGGCGGACAATCAGCGGTTTCCCTAGTTGATAAATACCCTAATCTGCTGGTGACGCAAACCTTATCAAAATCACGCGCGTTGGC